>CANQSC010000119.1 GCA_947626445.1 uncultured Bacilli bacterium | reverse complement strand
GGAAATATCACAACATATGATAAAGAAATAAAAGTAGATAATATAGATAAACAAGGACCAACAATAAGTAAAGTAGAGAAAATACCAGAAAATGATTGGACAAACACATCAGTCACAATAAAAGTAACAGCAAGTGATGATGTAAAACTAGCTAAAGAAGCATATAGTTTTGATGATGGATTACATTATCAAGAAAGTAATGAAATGACATATCAAAATAATAAAAGTGGAATCAAAATCAAAGTTAAAGATGATGTAGGAAATGAGACAAGTTATACTGAAGAAATAAATATAACCAATATAGATCATACCGAACCAAGTATAAGTGGAGTAAGTAAAAGTAATAGTAATTGGACAAGTGGAAGTGTAACCTTAACAATAAATGGAGCTGAAGACTTAGGAGGAAGTGGCCTACATAATAAAGATAGATATAGTTTTGATAATGGAATTAGTTGGCAATTAGGAAACACTAAAGAATATCAAGCAAATGAAAGTAACATTGTAATCAAAGTTCAAGATAATGCTGGAAATATCTATACATATCCAACAGTTCAAAGTATAACCAATATCGATACAGATGGACCAGATATCAAAAGTATGAATGTAAGTAGTGAATGGGCCCAAACAAATGAAATAAGTACAACCGTAATAGATAAAGATAGTGGAATAGCAGGATATGAATATAGTACAAGTGAAACAATAAATGAAGGAAACTTAACAAAACAAGATAACTTAACAGAAGAACAAACATATAAGAAAAGTGTTGATGTAAATACTAAATGGTATATACATGTTAAAGACCAAGTAGGAAATATAAGTAGTAGAAATATCACTGTTGAAAAAGTAGATAAAGATGCACCAACAATAGAAATAGAAAATCTAAAAACAAGTTGGACAAATGAAGATGTAACAGTCAAAATAAATGTAAGTAATATATCAAGTGGAAGTGCCTTTGATTATTGTGAAGAAAGTACAAATGATAGTGACTACACAAAAATGACAGAAACATTAAGTAACAACACAATATCAAAAACATATACAGGAAATCATAATGAAACAAGGTATTATAGATGTTATGATAAAGCAAAGAACAGAAGTTTAACAAAAAGTACAACATTAAAAATAGATCAAGAATTACCAAGCATGACAGGAGTAAAAAAGAGTAGTAGTGCATGGACTAATGGAAAGGTATCATTAACAATCGAAGGAGCAGGAGATACAGGTGGAAGTAGTCTACATAGTACATCAGCCTATAGTTTTAATAATGGAGTAGATTGGCAATCAAGCCCAACAAAAGAATACTCAGCAAATGAAAGTAATATCACAATAAAGGTAAGAGATAATGCCGGAAACATTTATGAATATCCAACCAAACAAGAAATAACAAATATTGAAAAAGAACCTCCAAGCATTACAGGAGTAAAGAAAAGCAGTAGTGCATGGACCAATGGAAAAGTATCATTAACAATTGAAGGAGCAAAAGATACAGGAGGAAGTGGCTTACATAATGACTCTCCATATAGTTTTAATAATGGAACAGATTGGCAAGCAAGTGCAACAAAAGAATACTCAGCAAATGAAAGTAATATTACAATCAAGGTAAGAGATAATGCCGGGAATATTTATACTTATCCAACCAAACAAGAAATAACAAATATCGAAAAAGAACTACCTAGTATTACAGGTGTAAAGAAAAGTAATAGTAGTTGGACAAATGGAAAAGTATCATTAACAATTGAAGGAGCAAAAGATACCGGAGGAAGTGGCCTACATAGTACAGCAGCATATAGTTTTAATAATGGAACCGATTGGCAAGCAAGTGCAACAAAAGAATACTCAGCAAATGAAAGTAATATTACAATCAAGGTAAGAGATAATGCAGGAAATATCTATACCTATCCAACCAAACAAAGTATAACCAACATTGAAAAAGAACTACCAAGTATGACAGGAGTAAAGAAAAGCACAAGTGCATGGACTAATGGAAAAGTATCATTAACAATCGAAGGTGCAAAAGACACTGGAGGAAGTGGGTTACATAGTACAGCAGCTTACAGTTTTAATAATGGAACTGATTGGCAAGCAAGTGCAACGAAAGAATACTCAGCCAATGAAAGTAATATAACAATCAAAGTAAGAGATAATGCTGGTAATATCTATACCTATCCAACTAAACAAGAAATAACAAACATCGAAAAAGAATTACCAAGTATAACAGGAGTAAGTAAAAGTACCGATGGTTGGACCAATGGAAATGTAACCTTAACAATCAATGGAGCAACAGATAGTGGAGGAAGTGGGTTACATGATACAGCAGCCTATAGTTTTAATAATGGAACCGATTGGCAAGCAAGTAATAAAAAAGAATATAAAGCCAATGAAAGTAACATCATAATAAAAGTAAGAGATAATGCTGGAAATATCTATACCTATCCAACAGCTCAAAGTATAACCAATATAGATAAAGAACCACCAAGTGTACCAACAGTAAATCTAAATGGTTATGTAAGTGGAACAGAAACAACAGA
>CANQSC010000118.1 GCA_947626445.1 uncultured Bacilli bacterium | reverse complement strand
TTATTAATTTAGTTCATAATGAAAAACAAAGAAATCATGAAATTAGAATTAATGATTTAGCTTGTTCTTTTCAAAGATCGGCTATAGAAGAGTTATCTAGAAAAGTAGACTTAGCTTTAAAAAATAATCCTAATATTAAAAGAATGATTTTAGCTGGTGGGGTATCGGCTAATAAATATTTAAGAAATGAAATTAAAAAAGTTTGTGATAAATATCAAGTTAAATTTCATGTTCCAAATATTATTTATTGTACTGATAATGCAGCGATGATTGGGGCAGCAGCCTATCCTTTATATAAAACACATATTTTTGCTGATTATAGTTTAAATGCTAAGAGTAGTGAAACAATTAAGAAATATTTAGAAAATAATTAAAAAGAATAAGGATTTATTATCGTTTCCTTATTCTTTTTAATTCATAATTATTTGTTGGATAAAAATTAGAAATTATTGGTTTATGTTCTTTTTCTTGTCTAGTAATTTGAATTTCTTTAATACCTTCATCAACTTTATTTTTAAGCTCTTCACTTGGGTCAAATAAATAAACAATAAACTTTTTATCTTTAGCGTCTTCTAAAGTCATCTCTTTAAAATCATGAGTTGTAAAATCATCATCATAATTATATTGAACTCTTGCTAATTTATAAGTACTATTAGGTATTCCTATGATTGCTGTATTAATGTTATCAACAGTACCTATTCGATAAGAATAATTAGTAAGATTATTTAACTTTAATACTTCATCTAAACTATAAGATAAAGGAAGTATTTTTTCATTTAACTTTAATAAATAATTATCAATAATTACGGGTTGTAATCCTTCAAATATTAAATCTTTTTCATTAGTGTCTTCAATGTACATAAATAAATTATAAAATTGACGTTGATATCTATTTTTTAAACTATTATATTCTTTAATTTCTTTCTCACTCATAGGAATTTTATTTTCTTCAATTAAAGGATCTTTTTCATTTATTACTTGATATTCACTAATTAAAGAATTTAAAAGATTAATTCCCGGGATTAATAATAAAATAGTATTTAAGATTTTATTTTTATCTTCTTTTAAAGCTGCATTATGAAGATATTGTTCATAAGTATCATAATCAATTTTATAGCCTTTTTTAGATAAAGATAACAATTTATCAAAATGAGAATTTAACTTAATTAAACAAGAACTTATAACGGTAATTAGTTCAATTAATATTCCTAAAATAATTGTCATAACAAACCTCCCAATAAATAAATGGTGCTGGAAACAAGACTTGAACTTGCGACCCCATCATTACGAGTGATGTGCTCTACCAACTGAGCTATTCCAGCAACAAAACTATTTTATCAAATTTTTTTTAGTAAATCTATAGAGATTATGATAAAATATGATAAAGAAAGAGGAATATTTATGAATTATATTAAAACACCAACCAAAGGTATGAGAGATTTTTTACCTAAAGAAATGGAATTAAGAGAATATGTTTTAAAAGTTATGAAAGAAACCTATGAAAATTTTGGTTTTGAAATGATTGGAACACCTACTGTTGAACATATTGAAAATTTAACAAGTAATCAAGGTGGAGAAAATGAAAAACTAATTTTTAAAATTTTAAAAAGAGGAGAAAAGTTAGAAAATAGTGATAAAAGTAATCTTGATTCTTTAGTTGATAGTGGTCTAAGATATGATTTAACAGTGCCTTTAGCAAGACTATATTCTAATAACATGCAAAATTTAGCTTTTCCTTTTAGAGCATTTCAAACAGGTTATTCATACCGGGCTGAACGTCCTCAAAAGGGAAGATACAGAGAATTAATGCAATGTGATTTAGATATTATTGGCGAGAAAACTAATTTAGCTGAGATAGATTTAATAACCGCAGTTATAACTTTTTTACAAAAATTAGATTTTAAAGGTTTTAAAATTAAAATTAATGACCGTAGAATTTTAAAAGCTTTAATCCTATATGCTGATATTCCTATTGATATAATGGATAAAGTTTTAATTATATTAGATAAATTAGATAAGATTGGTATTGATAATGTTAAAGAAGAATTAATAGAATTAAATATTAATGAAGATAAAGTTTTAAAATATTTAGATAAAGTTAATAAGTTAAATAATAATCTAAAATTATGTAAAGACTTACCTTTAGATGAAGGAATAATTACTAATTTAGAAGAAATAATAGATTGTGTTTTAGATAATATTAAAGCGGAAATTATTTTTGACCCAACATTAGTAAGAGGTATGGGTTATTATACAGGACCAATCTTTGAAATTGAAGCTGAAGGATTAGAAAGTGCCATTGGAGGGGGCGGAAGATATGATAATATGATTGGTAATTATCTAAAAGATTCCATTCCAGCATGTGGTTTTTCAGTTGGTTTTGAACGTTTAGTATTATTATTAGAAGAAAGAGGATTTAAAGTTCCAAGTGATAAAGAAAAATATTGTTATTTAATAGATAAAAATATGAGTAAAGAAGAAAAACAAAATATTATTAAATTAGCAAATGAAAAAAGACAAGATAATAAAATTGTTAAAATAGTTATGAAAAGTAAAAACTTTAAATTTCAAAAAGAATCTTTAGAAAAAGAAGGATATGAAAT
>CANQSC010000117.1 GCA_947626445.1 uncultured Bacilli bacterium | reverse complement strand
GACAGGTGACTGGGGTGAAGTCGTAACAAGGTATCCCTACGAGAACGTGGGGATGGATCACCTCCTTTCTATGGAGTTATTACATATGAAAGAAAACCGTATGAAGTCTTCGGGGTTTGGGATTTATCCAAAAGACTTCAAAAGAAGCTACCAACTTTTTACTTGGTTTTGAGAGATCATTCTCTCAGATTTTGTTCTTTGAAAACTAGATAATGTAATGAGTAGTTAATTTTAATCCTAAAAATTAACATTAAGATCTCATAACTCATCAATTAGATAACTTTGGTGGAATTTGTAAGTTAAATTATTAAGGGCGTATGGTGGATGCCTTGGCATTAGAAGACGATGAAGGACGTGACTACCTACGATATGCTTCGGGGAGTTGGAAGTAAACTTTGATCCGGAGATTTCCGAATGGGGAAACCCCCTAGCTTTGGCTAGGATCGTGCAGTGAATTCATAGCTGTATGAGGACAACCCAGTGAACTGAAACATCTAAGTAACTGGAGGAAAAGAAAGAAAAATCGATTACCTTAGTAGTGGCGAGCGAAACGGTAAGAGCCCAAACCAGTCTTTGGACTGGGGTTGTAGGACACTATATACGGAGTTACAAAGTTTCTTGATAGCAGAACATTTTGGAAAATTTGGCTGTAAAAGGTGAAAGCCCTGTATGCGAAATCATGAAACCTCTTTAGTGGATCCTGAGTACGACGATACACGTGGAATTTTGTCGGAATCCGCGGGGACCATCCCGCAAGGCTAAATACTCTCTAATGACCGATAGTGAACAAGTACCGTGAGGGAAAGGTGAAAAGAACCCCGGGAGGGGAGTGAAATAGAATACTGAAACCATATGCTTACAAAAAGTTCGAGCCCGTTAATGGGTGAGAGCGTGCCTTTTGCAGAATGAGCCGGCGAGTTATGGTATAGTGCAAGGTTAAGTTTTAAAGACGGAGCCGAAGCGAAAGCGAGTCTTAATAGGGCGATTTAGTACTATGCTGTAGACCCGAAACCGAGTGATCTAGCCATGAGCAGGTTGAAGTAAGGGTGAAACCTTATGGAGGACCGAACCAGGGTACGTTGTAAAGTGCTTGGATGACTTGTGGCTAGCGGTGAAATTCCAATCGAACTCGGATATAGCTGGTTCTCCCCGAAATAGGTTTAGGCCTAGCCTCAGATATCGAGCATGGAGGTAGAGCACTGAATATGGAATGGCGTCGTATAGATGTACTGACTGTAATCAATCTCCGAATGCCATGTTTCTGCTAGTCTGGGAGTCAGTGTGTGGGTGATAACGTCCATACGCGAGAGGAAAACAATCCAGACCACCAGTTAAGGTCCCAAAATATACGTTAAGTGGGAAAGGATGTAAGATTGCACGAACAGCTAGGAGGTTGGCTTAGAAGCAGCCACCCTTTAAAGAGTGCGTAATAGCTCACTAGTCGAGTGATCTTGCGCCGAAAATGTACCGGGGCTGAAACGTATTACCGAAACTGTGGATTTATACTTGTATAGATGGTAGGGGAGCGTTCTAAGGGCGCTGAAGGTAGATCGAGAGGACTACTGGAGCGCTTAGAAGTGAGAATGCCGGTGTGAGTAACGTAAGGAAGGTGAGAATCCTTCCCACCGATTGACCAAGGTTTCCAGGGTAAAGTTCGTCTTCCCTGGGTTAGTCAGGACCTAAGGCGAGGCTGAAAAGCGTAGTCGATGGACAACAGGTTTATATTCCTGTACTGCTTATAGGACTGATGGAGTGACGGAGAAAGATAGGAATAGCCTATTATTGGATTTAGGTCTAAGCACATAGGTCGATGCATTAGCAAATCTGTGACATCGTTAAGACTGAAGTGTGATGGCGACGAACTTCCTTCGGGTCGTTCTAAGTATTCTGATTCTATGCTTCCAAGAAAAGCTTCTAAAGATATGCTATAAGTACCTGTACCGAGAACCGACACAGGTGGTCAAGTAGAGTATACTAAGGTGAGCGAGAGAACTATGGTTAAGGAACTCGGCAAAATGGCCCCGTAACTTCGGAATAAGGGGAGGCAACGTAAGTTGCCCGCAGAGAATAGTCCCAAGCAACTGTTTACCAAAAACACAGGTTTCTGCAAAAGCGCAAGCTGATGTATAGGAGCTGACGCCTGCCCAGTGCTGGAAGGTTAAGAGGATTTGTTAGATGGACGCAAGTCGATAACATCGAAGCATTGAATTGAAGCCCCAGTGAACGGCGGCCGTAACTATAACGGTCCTAAGGTAGCGAAATTCCTTGTCAGGTAAGTTCTGACCCGCACGAAAGGCGTAATGATTTGGGAGCTGTCTCAACCATAGACTCGGTGAAATCTTAATACCTGTGAAAATGCAGGTTACCCGCGACAGGACAAAAAGACCCCATGGAGCTTTACTGTAGCTTGATATTGAGATCAGGTGATTTATGTAGAGGATAGGTGGTAGGCTTTGAAGTAAGGACGCTAGTTCTTATGGAGCCACCCTTGGAATACCACCCTTAAGTTATTTGATTTCTAACTTGCAACCGTTATCCGGTTGGAGGACAGTGTCTGGTGGGCAGTTTGACTGGGGCGGTCGCCTCCCAAAAAGTAACGGAGGCGCTCAAAGGTTCCCTCA
>CANQSC010000116.1 GCA_947626445.1 uncultured Bacilli bacterium | reverse complement strand
AGAAAGCATAAAAGGTAAAATAGGCACCACAAACTTAGTTAAACAAATAGTTAGAAAAGCCCCAATTGGTTCTACTACTCCAGATAAAACTCCATAAATAAAAGCTTTTAATTTACTACTACCACTTGCTTTCATCGGTAAAGAAATAATAGCTCCCTCTGGAAAATTTTGAATAGCAATACCAATTGCTAAAGCATAAGCACTTGCTAAAGTAACACCTGCACTACCAGATAAAAAAGCTGCAAAAATAATTCCCACAGCCATACCTTCTGGCAAATTATGTAAGGTCACAGCAAAAGCAAGCATTGATGGTTTACGACTATCTTGTTCACAACGATTAGTTATTTTATCAATAACAGTTAAAAATAATATACCAAAAATAAATCCCAATGCTGGACTAACCCAACCACCATTTGTCATATTAATTGCTGGTATTAATAACGACCAAATAGATGCAGCAATCATTACCCCACTTGCAAATCCCAATAACAATTTTTCAATTTTACTATGAACTTTGTCTTTCATAAAAAAGACAATAAAAGAGCCTAAAATTGTACCTATAAAAGGAATTAATATCCCCAGTAAAATATCCATAACATACTCCCTCCTTTTATATATAAATGAGAAAGTTGTTAAGATGTTCTTAGATTTTAATCCATATCATTTTATTATCTTCAAATTTATAACTTATTTTATTTTCATCACATAAATATGCTAAATAAGATTTAATAGTACTTCCTACTAAAACATATTGATTTAAATTCATTTCTAATTGATATTCAGCAAAAATTTCTTTTAAAATTTCTTCAAAAGTTTTATCATTACATAAATTATAAATCTTATTACTTATTTCCAATATCTTATCTTTATTAATTTTAATTAAATTACTAATATCACTTGTAGCTTCACAATGGGAGGCAATATAAAGTTTACCATTTAAATTACTTAAATAATCTAAAGTATTTAAATATTCTTTAACATCATAGATAAAAAATAAATGATATTTATTAATTGTTTCTTCACTAAATAAAGCATCTCCTAAAAAATAAATTTCATCACTAGTTTTAAGACCAATCATATCTAAAAAATGACCTTTTAAAGGAAAGTATTCTAAACCTTCTGGTAAATTATCTTTAATATTTAAAACATTAGAAGGTTTAGCATATAAAAATTTATTTTTTAAATCTTTAAAAGGATAGCCACCATATAACATTGTTGGTTCTAAGATTGGATTTTTAATAAAAGACATTTCAATATCACTAGCATAAATACTGCAATTAGTTCGCTCTTCTATTACTTTATTACCCCCAATATGGTCAGCATTAGAATGAGTATTAATAATTCCTTTAATATGCCATCCTTCATTTTCAATTATTTTAATAATTTTTTTACCAGCATCTTTATCATTACCACTATCAATAATATAAACATTTTCTTCATCTATTTTATAAATTCCAATATTAGTATTATTTTTAAGATAATAAGTTTTATCCCCTACTTTAATTAATTCCATGTTTTCCTCCTAACAAAAAAAGGCTTTAAGCCTTATAATTCATCATTAATTTGTTCTATTGCTTCTAATTCAGTTTCAACTGCTGCTCTAAAACGTTTTTTAAAGACAATTATTTTTCTTCTTAATTCTTCAGCATCACTTTCTAGTTTTTGAGCTTTTATTAAAGCATCATTAACTATTCTAGAAGCATTTCTTTTAGCATCTTCAACAATAGATTTAGATTCATCTCTTGCCATTCTCTTAATTTGATTAGATGCATCTTCTGCTACAAGTAAAGCCCGATTTAAAGTATTTTCCATATTTTGATATTGTAAAAGTTTTTCTTTTAAAGTTTTGTTTTCACGATCTCTTTCTTTTAAACTATCAAGCATATTTTCATATTCTTTTGTTACTCTTGCGACAAACTCATTTACTTCACTTTTGCTATAACCATTAAAACTTTTACTAAACTTCTTCACGCTTCACCTTCTTTACTAACAAGAAAAATTATTTTACCAGTCTATATCATCACTTTCATTAGTAGTCTTAACTGGTTTTTCATTTTCATCAGTAATCTTTCCTTGAATATTAACATTTTTTGGAGTGCATAGATAGATTCCAACACCTATTTTTTGCATCGTTCCACCTATAGAATAAACACATCCCGTCAAAAAGTCAATAATTCTTTTTGCTTGAGCGCTTGTAACTCTTTTAAAATTAACTACTACACTATTGCGATTTTTTAAATGGTCAGCAATTTGTTGAGATTCAGAATAAGCTCTTGGTTCCATTAAAATCATTTTATTACCAGTCTTTTCAGCTTCTTTTAAAGACTCCTCTGTACTTACATTATAATATTCATCTTCATTAGAAATTCCTTCATCATCTTTGTCAGTTAATAAACTTTTTAATTTGTTAAATGCCATATTTATCTATCCTTTCACGTTATCTACTTTAACATTGTATCAAATATATTTTACTTTTTCAATCACAATTTTTGGCAAATTATTATCAACTAAAAAGAAAAAAGACGCGAATAAATGCGTGCTTAATCAAAACTTACATCTTGCCCCGTTTTTGACACTTGTTTAATAAAAAATGACATTCAAGTACTATAAATACTTGTTTTTTTACGATTTTATATCTT
>CANQSC010000115.1 GCA_947626445.1 uncultured Bacilli bacterium | reverse complement strand
AAAATAAATGTAATATGTCTTGAATAGTTATATAAATCATTAATAGCATTATTAAAGCAAAACCTACTAAATTACATGCACTTTCAAATTTAACATTAATTGGACTTCCCTTTATTTTTTCTACGATCATAAAGAAGATATGTCCGCCATCAAAAGCTGGGAATGGTAAAATATTTATAAAACCAACATTTATACATAAGAAGGCTGTAATATATATAAGTTGAATAATTCCTTGTTCTCTTGAATCATCAATTACTTTATAAATGCCAACTGGTCCAGATAAGTTATCTAATGATAATTGGCCGGTAAATAATCCCCCAATAGTAATTGCCATACTATGAATGACATTACCAAATTTAGTAAAAGCATATTTAATACTTCCCCATATACCTTTTTCTTCATAAGTATTTAGATTAATTCCAAATACATTTTGTTCTACTCCTTTATCATTTGTTTTTTTATTAGGTACAACTTTAAGATTTTCAACTTTTCCATCTTCATGTTTTACTTGGAAATCATAAGTATTGTTTTCAGCTTTATAAAATAAATAAATTTGACCAACATCCCAATTAGTTACTTTATGCCCATTAATAGCTAATATTTCATCATTACCTTTAATACCAGCTTTTAAAGCAGCAGAATCAGGATCTACTTTAGCAATTTTATTCGTTGCTACTTTACCACCCCAAATAATAGACATAATAAATAATAAAACTAAGGCTAAAATAAAGTTATTTAAAACTCCTGCTGATAAAATTAATAATCTTTGATACCAAGGTCTATTACATAAAAATTTTTCTTTAGGTATTTTATTATCATCTTCATAAACTTCACCAGCCATTTGTACAAAACCACCAATTGGTAAAGCTCTTATATTGTAAAATATTCCATCTTTACCTTTATGAGAGAATATTACTGGTCCCATTCCTATTGAAAATTCATAAATAAAAACTCCTGATTTTTTAGCCGTTATAAAATGCCCAAACTCATGAACTAAAATAATTATTCCTAAAATAAAGATAAATAAAATTAAACTAACAATCCACATATTTTCATCCTCCTATATAATTTTTAAAAATACATAATATATCAAAATTACAAATATAAAACTATCAATTCGATCTAATACACCACCATGACCAGGTATTAAATTAGAATAATCTTTAATATCATTTTCTCTTTTAATTTTACTAAATAATAAATCTCCAAGTTGCCCCATTATTGATAAGATTAAACTTACTATAATCGTAATTAAAATATTAGCATCACTTACTAATAGACAATAAAAGCAACTGCATAAACAAGTAGCAACAATACTTCCACTTATTGAGCCCGCGATTGTTTTAGATGGACTTATCGTAGGAGCTATCTTTCTTTTGCCTATTAAAGTACCAACAATAAAAGCCGTAGTATCGGTAATAATTGGAATTAAAACTAAGTATGCAAATAGATAAAAACTTTCATTTCTAATTACTATCATGGAATGAAAAGCCATGCCTAGTAAAATAACAACGGCAAATAAATAAAAAGCATCTTTAGTTTCATATTTATTTTTACTTATAAACAATGTTGGTAATAAATAAACCATCAATATTAGAATTAAAAGACGATGACTTATACTATAAGAAACTAATCCTCCTTGATATTCATAAAAGACAATTCCTAACAACGCTAGAACACTAAATAAACTAAGGGCACTAGGAATTTTATTATGACTTTTTTTTAAGTCTAAAAATTCTTTTAAAGCCAAAATTGCTATGACAGCTAGTCCTAAAGAAAAAACTTCATTTCCCGCTAAAATAATTGGCACCACAATTAATAACATAACAATTGAGCTTATTACTCTTTTTTTCATTACTTCACCTACGTCTTCCATTTAAAGTATACTCTTTATCTTAAATTTATGCAATGTAAGAACAAAAATTTGACAAAAGAAAAACATGAAAATTTAATTTCATGCTAGAGAATTAAAGTTAACTTTTATTTTACCAAGTTCATTTAAATAAGCAAAAGCAATTAATAAAGTTCTAAGACTTGATGCCATTTTTCCAGATTTACCAATAACAGCACCCATATCACTTTCACTTACATAAATATTAACAACATTTATGTCGTCTTCACTTTGGTATTCTACTTTAACACTTTCAGAATCTTTACAAATGCTTTTTACTAAAAATAAAGCATAATCAACTAACTTTTCCATTATTTCACACTCTTCTTAGTTTTAGAATCAGCAAATTTTTTCATAATTCCTTGTTTACTTAAAATATTACGAACTGTGTCAGTTGGTTGAGCACCTTTACTTAACCAATATAAAGCTTTTTCTTCATCAACTGTTACTTTAGAAGCATCTTTTACTGGGTCATATGTTCCAACAACTTCTAAGAAACGTCCATCTCTAGGACTTCTTGAATCAGCTGCAACGATACGATAGAAAGGTTTTGCTTTAGCTCCCATTCTTTTTAATCTTAATTTAACGGCCATATATGTCCCTCCTTTTTCATGTTTTTAATATAGCAAATATTTTTATAGGTGTCAATATATTTTAGTTGACATTAAATTATATGTTTTTTAAATCTTCTTTTGTAATCGAATAAATAATTTGGTCATTTCTTTCTTTAGTATATTTATTAATTCTTCTATTTTTTA
>CANQSC010000114.1 GCA_947626445.1 uncultured Bacilli bacterium | reverse complement strand
TGTTATACAAGTTATGAAAATGTTTTAAATTTAAATAAGAAATATTATAAAGATGAAGATAATAAACAATATTATGTTATTGCAAGTAAAAACACTAGTGCTAATAAGATGGGGGATATTTTAAAAGAAAATGGTTATTCTTTTAATAATATTAGTTATATGAATATTAATAATAAAGAAAAGATTGTTAATTATACTTTTTGGATAACAATTGTTATAGGAATTTTGATGTTATTTGTAACTTATATTTTTATTATTAAGAATAGAAATAAATATCGTAAAGATGAAATCTTTATGCAAGGTTTAATTGCTTATGCTTTAGCAATTGTAATAAGTTTTACGGGATTTTTGATTTTTGAAGATTATGTATTAGCTAATAATACTTTATTTGCTAGAATGGATATGACCTATAGTTATATTGCTTTGATAATAGGAGTGTTAATAACTTTTGTAATGCCTATGAGTGTTAATATTCAAATGAAGAAAAAAAAGAAAAATAGTTTTTAAAATTTAAGATTATCAAATAAAGAAATGCTAAAAAGCCCTTAATTTGGGCTTTTTTAACTTTTCATTAAAAAAATTTATTTAGACTACTATTAATCTTTTTTCTATCTCTTCAATACTTGGTAAAGTATTTTCTAAAAACTCAGGTATTTCAGATAATATTTTATATTCACTTACACCAATAGGTTTATTTATATCTTTTAAAGCTAATTCGGTAGTTATTTTCTTTTTATTTTTGCAAAGTAATATTCCGAATGTTGGGTTATCATTTTCGCCTTTAACATATTTATCAATAGCGCTTAAATAAAAATTCAATTTACCGGTATATTCTGGTCTAAACTCAGTTGTCTTTAATTCTATAACAACATAACTTTTAACTTTCAAATTATAAAATAATAAGTCAATATAATAATCTTCATCTTCTATTTCTAAATGATATTGTCTTCCCACAAAGGCAAATCCATTACCTAGTTCTAATAATAACTTGGTGATATTATTAGTTAATTCTCTTTCAATATCAATTTCTTTTACATCTTTATCAGCAGTAATAAAATCAAATATATAAGGGTCTTTTAATAATTCTTTTGCTTGTTTGTTATTAGGTGTTGGTAAAGTTTTATCAAAATTAGTAGTTTTATTTTCTAGAAGAGCTTGTCTTTCATATAATTTAAAAGAAATTTGATGAGTTAATACAGAAACAGACCAACCATTTTCAACTGCTTCTTTAGCATACCATTTTCTAATTTCCTTGTCTTTAATTTTATCTAATAATATTTGATTATGGTTCCAAGATAATTTTGCAAGGACTCCTTGCAAAAATTCATCATTATCAAATTCATTAGCAAATTTTTGCATGTATCTTAAATTTCTCGCTGACATACCTTTTATTGTAGGAAACTCTATTTTTAAGTCTTTTGCTAAAGTATCAATAAATGATGAACCCCATTTATTATTTTTTATTAATTTTAAACCGATATTGTAATACATTAAAATTAATTCTTTATTAGCATTTAGAACTATTTTATTCCTAGATGTTATTAAAGTTCTTTTAATATCATTTAATACTTCAAAATATTTATTGTCGTTTTCTAGCATAAGTCCTCCTTGTAATTGTTTGCTAATGTGATTATACAATAAATATTGATTAATTTCAATTAGATATAAGAAAAAATAAAATACGACAAATAATGTCAATAAAGAAATTTCTTTAAAACCCTTTAATTGGAGACTTTTTGACTTTTTATAAAAAATATTTTGTAAAAACGATGAAAAGATATTGAAATAAAATTTTTAGTTTGATAAATTTATACTAGAGAGGAGAACAAAAAATGGAAAGAAAAAATATGATTTTGTTAACAGTTATTGGCGCTGCAACTTTATTAGTAGCTATGGTTGGTGCAACATTCGCGTTTTTTACAGCAACTGTAGAAGATCAACGTACTGATGGTGACAACAAAGGTAAAACTACTATTACGGCTGGAAGTGTAGCTAATAAAACTATTGTTGCAAATATTCCTAGTACTGCTGGAAAATTTACGGCTACTGGTATTTATCCAGGACATATGGAAGTAGCTGGTTTATCAGTTGAAGCTAATAATACTGAAGGCGAGAAAGACTCAGTTACTAATATTGCTATTAAATATGATGTTACTAAAAATGAATTCCAAGAGGGAGAAATTAAAGTAACTTTATATAAAGGCGATAATTCTTTTGGAGAAATTACTCAAAATGAAACAGGAACTGGCAATAACTATTTTCAATGTGAACATAAAACTGCTTTAACTACTGAAGCTGATTATGAAGATAGTCAAAAACCTGCCGAAGGAACAACAAAATTTTATGAAGAATGCCAAAAAAGTTATGATGATTTAGTAAGTGATGGAAAATTATCTAAAGTTGGCAATGAACAATTTGTAAAACCTAGCGGTGATACAATTACATTTGAAGATACAATTGAGGCTAATTCTGAAAGTTCAAAAAAAGTTTATTATTATTTTGTTTTAGAATTTGTTAACGAAAAACAATCAGCTAAAGCTGAAGGTGACACTGCTCAAAATGAATCTATGAATGCCGAGTTAGAAGGAACTATTTCTGTTGCAGTAGCATAATTAAAATTGTTAACTAGAATAAGGATTTTAAACTTATT
>CANQSC010000113.1 GCA_947626445.1 uncultured Bacilli bacterium | reverse complement strand
CCACTTACATTAGTACCACCTTGACTAACCGCATAATTATATTCATTTGGCAGTTTGCTTATAAAATCACTTGCCTGTGCGACTTCACAAGCTTCTTTTAATAATTTTTCATTGTTTTCATCTTGTCCAAATAAAACATTACTTTTGATTGTCCCAAAAAACAAATTACCTTTTTGAGGAACATAACCTATTCGATCTCTTAATGCATGTATATCAACATTTTTAATATCCATACCATCAACTAAAATGCTTCCTTTGGTTACATCAAAAAACCTTGGAATTAAATTAATTAAAGTACTTTTTCCAGAACCAGTTGACCCAATAATGGCTGTCGTAGTTCCTTTTTTAGCTTTAAAGGAAATATCACTTAATACTTCTCCATCAGCATCAGGATATGAAAAACTAACATTTTTAAACTCTACTGTTCCCTCATTATTTTTAAATTCTTCCGGATTTTCATTTTCTAAAATTGAACTTTCTTTATTTAAAACTTCTGCTACTCTTTTAAAACTAATTAATGATCTTGGTAACATAATTGATACCATACTAATCATCAAAAATGACATTATAACTTGAATTGAATAAGTAATAAAAGCCATAAGAGTTCCAATTTGAACTGTTCCTGCATCAATTTGTGATGCTCCAACCCAAATAATTAAAATAGATACCCCATTCATAATAAACATCATAGTAGGCATCATAATCCCCATTACTCGGTCACAAAATTGAATGGTTTTAGCTAAATCATTATTAACATCTGCAAATCTTTTTTCTTCAACTTTAACGGTTCCAAATGCTCTTATTACTGGAATACCTGTTAATCTTTCTCTTGTTACTAAATTTAACTTATCAACTAATTTTTGAATTAATTTAAATTTAGGCATTGCAAAAATAAATAAGAATAAAACAATTAATAAAATTAATCCAACAGCTAAAGCTAAAACCCAATTCATTTGATTACCTAAAACTTTAAATAAAGCTCCAAATCCCATAATAGGTGCGAATACTATAATTCTTAAAAACATAAAGATAATCATTTGAATTTGTTGAACATCATTAGTAGAACGAGTAATTAAACTTGCAAGTGAAAACAAATTAAATTCTTTAGATGAAAAACTCATTATTTTACTAACAATTTTTTCTCTTAATAAATAACTAAATTTAGTAGCAATTCTACTAGCTAAAAAGCCTACTGATATTGCACATATCATTAATAATAAAGCTAAACAAATCATCTTAAGACCATTATAAATAATATAATCTATTTGTAATTTATCAAGATCAAAACCATTATTTTGATATTCTAGTTTAACTGATTCAACAGCCATTTGCTTAATCATCGTATCATCTAAAGTACTAACATTTTCTAACATATTATTTTTCATTGCAATTTTTTGTTCAATCGGTAACATACTATAAAAAGTATTTAAATCCGTATTGATGTTTAAAGAATTTCTAATTTGTTCATTATTAGAGTCAATCATCATAATAAACATAAAATCTTTAATAATTTTATCTTCTAATAATTCTTTATATTCTTTTTTTAAATCTTTAACATAATATTTATCATTATCTAAATTATACTGTTCCCTAATAAATTCTTTATCATCAGATATCTCTAATACTTTATCTAAAACACTTTTTCTAACAACATTGGGATAAGCATATTCTATACCTTTTTCTTGAATACCAATATTTATAATATTTGCTGTATAATCAGGCAAACTTAAATCTAACTGAGCCTGTAAAACTAACAAACAAATTGTTACAATTATTGGTATTGTAAACTTTTTTAATATCTTAAAAATACTCTTCAATACAATCAATCCTTTCATGAACTCTTACATTATATGCTAATAAATAAAAATAGTCAAACAACTAATAAAATATAAAAAGATTAGTCTAAAGATGTCAGACTAATCAATAATTACAACATATTTTAAATTTATTTTTATTCTTCTGGTTCATATTCAGCACTTAAGGTTATTTTACCCTTCCAACTAGCATTCATATTAGCATCTTCCATTGGCGTTTCTGAATCCATATATAGAAGTAAATAAAAATCTTTATCGCCATTTGCTGGTAATGTAAAAGTATGTAATTTATAAGCATGTTTTGCATCAGCTATTACTTTATTTTCATCATTTGATGTATTTTCCGTTAATTTTTTACTGCTATTTAAATTAGTACTATAAGTATCTTCATATAATATTGCATCAATCCATTGATCATCTAAGGCCTTTCCATCTACAGTTAATGATTCTAGATTAATACTTGCACTTGCTTTATCACTACATTCATTATGAATTGTAAAATGATATGGAGTTGCTGTACTTAAAAAACTATCTAACTGTTCTTCTGTCATTGGATAAGCTTTATCTAAGCTTATATCATCTTGCCCACTAAAGGTAATATTTAAACATGCTGTATTAATCACATTTTCACCAGTTTGCTGTTTAGTCAATGTCCAGTAAGCATATGTTACACCTACTACTAGTAAGATTGTTACCATTACACCTAAAACTGCTAATATGTAAGTTTTAAAATTATTATTTTTCATACTTTCACTACTTTCTTATATTTAAATAGCATATTTTAAAATTAAATAAAACTTTAAAATATGTGACTTCAGTATAAAATCATCGAATCGCAAAAAATTAGGAAAAAGTTAAAAGTTTAACAATTTCGTTTTCAAAATCCATGCTTATTA
>CANQSC010000112.1 GCA_947626445.1 uncultured Bacilli bacterium | reverse complement strand
TGGCAAGTATCAAGACATACCCCAATTGGATAATGAGTATTATCAACAATTGTTTTTAATTCATCTAAATTAATTCCTAATTCGCTTCCTTTACCGGCCATTGTTTCTAATAAAATTTGACATTTAGTTGATTTAGCCAAAATAATATTTAAAGCATCAATTATATTTTTAATTGCCACATCTCTTGGAATACTAACAGCACTTCCTGGATGCAAGACCATATAAGAAATTCCTAATTCATCACATCTTTTTAATTCTTCAGTTAAAAAATTAATACTAAATTGCCATTTAGATTCATCTAAATTATTTGCTAAATTAATTATATATGGAGCATGACAAATAACTTTATCAATTAAAATATTATTTTCTTGCATTAACTTTTTAGCCTCATTTGTTAAAGAACTATCAATACTTTTACGTAAAGTATTTTGAGGGGCTCCCGTATAAAACATAAAAGTATTAGCATTATAAGATATAGCTTCTTTTACACTTCCAAGTAATTGGTCTTTACCAAAACCAACATGACTTCCAATAATCATAACTTCACTTCCTACTATTTTCTTAAGGTTTGACCATCAGTATTTTCACAAGTATTTGTTACTTGCATATCATTTTTCTTAGATATTACACCATCTTCATAGGCTTTTCCCTTAATATTTAAATTAGTTAATGTTGATTTTCCAACATAAAAATCATTATTAGCTAACCAAGCTGTATAATTAATAATTTGTCCATCTTCATTAGATTCAATTAAAATACTTCCATTATATTCTTCTTTACTTTCTAAAAGGAATAAATTATTAGCTTTAAGCCATTCGACAGGATAACATACTTTACTATTGGTATTAACTTTTTTATTTACTAAATCAATTTGATAAGCACTACCAGCAGCTTGCATAGCTCTTATAACTTCTGTTTTAAAAACTTGTTTATTTTCTTTTTTAAGCATGCTACTAACAAACATACTACATATTAAAATGACAAAAATTAAAATGACAATTACAATTAGTGATTCAACAACACTAAAACCACGCTTATTTTTCATAACTCATACTCCTACACTATTAGTTTCAGGCAAAGTACTACCACCATCAATAACAATAGTTTGCCCCGTTATATAACTACATTCATCACTTGCTAAGAACAAAACTAAATTTCCTAATTCTTCAATAGTTCCAAGTCTTTTTAGGGGAATACCTAAACGAATACTTTCAATTACTTCTGAAGGATTCTTACTATTAGTTTCTTTAGCAATACCTTCAACCATTGGAGTCATTATATATCCTGGTAAAATGGCATTTACTAAGATATTATTATCAACTAATTCCATTGCTAAAGCTTTGGTAAAACCAATAAGAGCGGCTTTTGTTGTAGCATAAGCAACTTCGCCAACATCGGCAACCATTGGTCCTGTAACACTTGATAAATTAATAATTCTTCCAGCTTTACTCTTTTTTATATATGGTAAAAAGGCTTTAGTAACATTCCATGTTCCCTTAATATTAATATCAAAATGAAAATCTCTTATTTCATCACTCATTTTAGCAAAAGTCTCTAATTTAGCAACCCCAGCATTATTAACTAAAATATCAATTTTCTTTTGCTCTTTCATAATATCTTTAACTATTTCATCTAACATCTTCTTATCTCTAATATCAACAATATAACCACTTACATTAGAATATTCTTTTTTTAATTCTTTTATAGTTTTCTTTAATTCTTCACTATAATCTAAAATATAAACTCTAGCATTAGCTTTTAATAAAGATGTAACAATGCCTAAGCCATTTCCCATTGCTCCACCAGTAACAACCGCAACTTTATTTGTTAAATCCATAACTTTCCTCCTTTAGTTTATAAATTAATTATACAATGAAAAAAAGGAATTTAAAAGTTACAAATTATTATTCTTATTATATTCTTTTAACTTTTCTAATTCCTTTTGTTCAATACTAATATTTTTAATATCTTTTAAGATAACATCATCAACAAATAAAGAATGATTTTGACATTTAATATTAATTCCAATATTATTTTTAAACAAGGTCTTTACTAATATTTCTTCACCATCATCTAAATAAATAATACTTTTTTCATTTTCTTTAATGATTTTCATTTTAATCTTCCCTTTCAATCGTGGCAAATAATTCATCATCAAAAAAATCTTTTAAATCAATATTTAATCCTTCACATATTCGGATAATAGTAAGTAATTTAGGATTTCTTGATTTACCATTAACTAAATTTTGTACTGTACTTTGCGTTAAACAACAAATACTCGCCAATCTATTTGGCGTGATATCTTTTTCAGCACATATTTTTAATATTTTTTTAGATACAGCACTTGATAGTCTCACTTTTACCACCTTATAAAAAGTATATCAATTAAGTCTTAAAACTTATTAACCACACAAGGTTAAAATAAAAGAAAAATGACAAAATTGTGATATTTTTTATTCCTTTCTATAGATTTTATAAGGATTTTATCAAATATTTTTGGTAAAAATTGTCAGTTCTTGTCAGGAATATCAAAAAAATTTAAACTGCATTTATTATATTTAAAATAATTTTGTTTAGTTATTAACTTTGTGGGTTGAAATTATAAACCATTTTAGATATAATTTTGTTAGATAATTGTAATTGAAAGGAGGAGAAAAATTAAAAGTCATGATTAGTCCATCAAAAATGGGTATTGACACTTACAACAATTTGTTATATTATTAATT
>CANQSC010000111.1 GCA_947626445.1 uncultured Bacilli bacterium | reverse complement strand
ATTTTTTTGCCATTTTTTACCACCTTTTTTCTTTAGAAAGTCATAAAAAACGCATAATTTCTCATGCGTTTATTCTGGTTAATTTCTTAACCATTGCTTAATCTTTTGATTGAAAAAGATAACAAAAATAAAGGCAAATCCATAACAATGATAAAAGTCCACTTTATCTTTGCTGAACTAAAAAAGAGTATCAAAAACTCTTTATTATAAGAAAAATGCTATTTTTTCTTTAATGTTTTTTTCATATCGTCTAAAGCTAAGTTAGCACTATCCATCGCATTATCTACCATATTTTCTACTTTCTTTTTAGTAGAATCTTTAGATAGCATATATGTTGCTATAGCCATTCCACCTGCCATGCCAAGACTCATTGAAATAAGCGTATTTTTCATTTTCTCACCTCTTATGTCTAGTATGGTTCGAATCTAGAAAATTTATTCTCTATTTTTTTTAATAAATCAGTCTTTCTTTTTTCAGCATAATCATTATTAACGGCTCGTAAGAAAGAAATTTCTTCTCCTACTATTACTAAAGTTTTTTTAGCTCTTGAAACTCCCGTATAAATAAGTTTATTATAAAGCATTTTATAATAATTTTTACAAACTGGTAATATAACATGTGAAAATTCACTACCTTGACTTTTATGAATCGTAATCGCATAAGCATGTTTAATCAAATTTAAATCTTCTTTTTCATATATAACTTCATTACCATCAAAATCAATTAACACACTATAAGTACGTTTCTTATCAAGACTATACATAATTTTTTTAATATGCCCAATATCGCCATTATAAACATTACAATCAGGATTATTAACTAATTGTAACACTTTATCATTTTCCCTATAAATAACATCAAAATAATTAATTTCTATTTTATCTTTACTAGGTGGATTAATAATATTTTGTAACATTTGATTTAAATTATCAATCCCATTTTCACCCTTATACATTGGTGCTAAAACAATAATATCATCTTCTTTAATTCTTTTTTTAATACTATTTAAAATAATTTTTCTAATCATTTCTTTAATATTTTGACTAGAACATTCTAAAAAATTATAATCATCTTTTTTACTTAAATATTCATCACTTAAATTTCTTTCTTTAATTTCTTTAGCTAAATAGGGAATATAAGAATTAGAGCTTTGCCGATAAATAGTCGATAATGATGTAAAAGAAAATTTATTAGATAAAACTAAATCATTTAATATAAGTCCTGGACCAACACTTGGAAGTTGAAAGGTATCTCCTACTAAAACTAATTTAACGTCATCATCAATTCCACATAATAAAGAATAAAACAAATATGTATCAACCATACTTACTTCATCAACAATAATTAATTTATGATGATTTTTATTATATTCATTAACTTGGAATTCATTAGTATCTTTATTCCATTTTAAATAACGATGAATTGTACTAGCTTTTAAATTAGTTGCTAAAGAAAGTTTTTTACTTGCTCTTCCAGTTGGGGCTAAAAGAGCAATATTAACACTTGTTTCAATTGGCGATAATTTATAGTATTCTATATAAAGTTTAGTAATTGCATTAACAATGGTGGTTTTACCAGTACCTGGTCCTCCAGAAATAATACTAACCGGATTATTTAAAGCATTATAAATAGCACTCTTCTGTTCTTCATTATATACAACATCTAATTCTTCTTGTAATCGATTAATTTTATTTTCAAAATTTTTAAAACTTTTAGATGGATTACTTTCAATATCAAAAAGCATTCTAGCAATTTCTTGTTCCATCATATCTAATTTAGTTAAAAAATATTTTTCATCTTGATTAACAATTAAATTTTTATTTATTAATTCTTTAGTAATTGTATCAAACATTGCCTCATCTAAAAATATTTTATATTGTTGTTTTAAAGAATCTATTATTTCTTCTTTATAGTAATAAACATCTCCATTTTTATTACTTAAATATTCCATTGCTTCTAAGGTACATGCTAATAATCTTACTTCATCATAAGGGTCATAATTATTTTTAAAAATGCGATCTAATTTTTCAAAAGGAACAATCTCTTTAAAAAAATATAAATTTTCATTAACATACATCATCGTTTTATCTTGATATTTTTTAACAATCTTAGTTGATTCATTAATACTAAAACCTAACTTTTTTAAATTAATTAAAATATCATCTACTAAAGAATAATCAATAATAGATTGATATATTTTTTCAGCCCTAATAGCTGACATATCAGGAACAAGCATTAAATTATTTTTATTTTCTTTGATTAAATCAATAGCTTTTTCTCCTAATGTTTCCACAATCTTTTTAGCAGTTTTTGCACCACAACTTTTAATTAAATTAGATGCTAAAAACTCTGCTACAGCATCTTTTCCTTCCGGTTTTATCTTTTCATAAGAATCAAAAGTAAATTGATATCCATAACGTTCATTACAAATATATTTACCAGTTAACTGATAAGTATCATCACAATTAGGTTCCAATAAAAGACCAGTAACTGTTATAACTTTATTAATCTTTTCTTGTAAGGCTTCATCATTAGTTTCTTTAATTTTAAAAGTTCCTACAAAAAAACCATTATCTGATTCAAATATAATTGTTCTAATATTTCCTTTAATAAAATTCATCATAAAAATATTATAGCGCATTTTAATTATTATGAAAATTAAAAAAAACTATAATGTCAGAATAAACGCATGAGAAATTATGCGTTTTTTATGACTTTCTAAAGAAAAAAGGTGGTAAAAAATGGCAAAAAAAT
>CANQSC010000110.1 GCA_947626445.1 uncultured Bacilli bacterium | reverse complement strand
AATATTAATTACTATGTTTTTGATGTATTTTTACATCTATTTATTCTTTAGACACAGTTAACTTAATGGGACCCCCTTATATCTTATTATCAACACTTAGTCTTCCAAAAAGTCAGGGGAAGGGGTAAACCCTTAGCCGGCGAGAACGAGACGAAAACTGTAGTAGCTGTACGAATGACCGTCCGCGTAATCGAAATCGAACAGACCAGCACCTGTACCATAGGTGTAATGGCCACCACGCACGACCCATGGATAGCCCGAATTGACAAGCCATGCTTCATCGTTATACCAACTTCCTACATTTCTTGATTGGATTAAATATTTCATACTTTGAAATGGTCCCATTTCCTTTGTGGCATCTCCTAAGAACCCTCGATTATATGTTGTACTACTTGTACTATAGTCATATTTATCGAAATATTTTTCATCGGTTGGCAAATCTATTCCCTCAGTTACTTCTGATATATTATGATTTATTTCTATACCATCATTACATTGTGAACATGTTAATTTCCCTTTAAATCCTGAATTATATAAATTATGCCTTCCTGATGATAATTTTCCTGTTTTTCCATCTCCTGTACTATTATCATCCATTCCACTCATCATATATTCCCAGGCTCCTCCACTCATATCATATATTCCACTAAAATTACCTGTAGTACTGGCTACCACACTGGCTTTATTAAAGTAATTTGTATTATATGTCCCATCTTCTCCTGCTTTAGATACTCCCCCATACTCATTACAAGCATCAGGTGTATCACTACATAATTCATTTGTTTCTGTAATTCCTGTGGTTGGTTCATGAACTGCGGCATAACCTGTTAAATAATCACTATTATTATTTATTCTAACACTTGTATGACTTCCATATTTACTATGTTGTAAATAGGCTACTGCTCCCCATTCTGTGTTTTTCATCATATGACTATTTAAATCTTCTTCATAATGTAATCCAACGGTGTAGGCTTTGGCTACTTGAATATTTCTCCATGAATACACATTTGGTTTTATTATAACTTTATTTGAGGCTTCTATTGCTGCAGCTTCATCAATTGGATTTACTTGAGCAGCTGCTGTGCTTCCTGCTCCATCATAGCCTGTTTCAAATTTGCCTACCCATATTCCATTTGTATTAAATGATGTGAATGCTGGATGTGTTAACCACTCTCCAATAGATGTTCCAGTTTGAGCTTCTTCATCTTTAGTTTCAAATTCAATATTTATTATTTTTTCTTTAGTTGTTTTAGTTGTTAAACTATTATAATTTGCTTCATCAAATATTTGATACCTGTATCTTGGGATCCATACAAAATAACTTTCGATATCAGCTTCATCTATTGGTTGATTCTCTCCTGGGTCTACTTTACCATCTCTTAATATTACAGCATTTGCCCACTCTTGGTTTTCATAGTCATACCACTTTTCTTTTTCACTTGCTCTGGTAACTTTACCATCTTCTTCATTGATTGTTATTGGTATTAGTTTATTACTTAATACTGGGTCTGCTCCATTTAATTCTCTATCGATATATTTATCATTAAAATATAACGTACACTTGGTTTTACTTTTTGTTAAATTTAACACTGTTGGTGCCCATTTTTCACTATCCCATTCTATCGTAGCGTCATTATCACATTCGCCATCAATAAATACTAAACCATCACTATTTTCCTTAGATGGCATTTCTTCTACTTTTTCATTTCCTTTATAAAAAGCAAAATAAATATCAGAATTTCCAAAGTAATCTACTTTTCCTTTCATCATGGGAAAACTTACTTCTTCACTAAAGTTTGCAAAAGTTTTATATAGTATTAATGATACACTTATTAATACTATTACTCCTATACTTATCAGTATTGTTTTTCTTTTTTTCTTACCCTTATCTTCATATTTTTCTAATTTCATATCCTATATTTTCCTCCTACTATATATAATATAGTAACATTATACCCCCCCCCCTAAGTCAACAATTTCTTGCATTTTTTAATAATTTTTGCTATGATGTATACAGATGAAGGAAACTTCATACAATAAAAAAGGATATATCTAATTATTCGTGTAATTGGATACTCTCCTAAAAATTTCGTTTTAGAAAAAGCCCTGTGACACAAATGAGTGAAAAGGTGCTTTTTCATTTTTTTTTGTTTAGTTTTTTAATCTATTTTATAAATTAATATAAATATTAATAAAAATACTAATATAAATAAAAATTTAATTATACGATAAAAAGCTTTTTCTCTTTTTGTCATACAATTTCCTCCTCCCATAAAAGAATAGTTATTTATGGTTGGAGAGCACCTAACACTAATTAAATATATCCCATATCATTATATCAAACTATTGTTTTCAAAACAATATTATTATCACAATTATCTACATTTTTTCTTGTGTTTTTTTACACTTTTTGCTATGATGCATATAGATGAAGGAAACTTCATAATATAAAAAAGGGATACATCTTGAAATTTTCAAATGTAATCCCAATTCGATTT
This sequence comes from uncultured Bacilli bacterium, assembly GCA_947626445.1. GTDB lineage: Bacteria > Bacillota_I > Bacilli_A > RF39 > UBA660 > Ventrenecus. Next base: position 269 of record CANQSC010000110.1, on the reverse strand, counting down.
TTAGGAAAGCATCCGATAATTCAACAAACGTTGAAATCAGATGTTTTTATTTAGTTTAAAATAAGCAAGTAAATTGCTGTGATAAGTGAAATATTTTACAAAATTCTCTTTTAGTCACAACAATCATCACCCCAATGTCATCAACTTAAACTTCTATTTATTAAATATCTCGCTATGACTACCTGTTGCGATCAATAAAAGGTTAAGTTTGTCATCTTCGTACTGATAAACTAATAACCAGTCAGGCTCTATATGACACTCTCTACAAT
>CANQSC010000109.1 GCA_947626445.1 uncultured Bacilli bacterium | reverse complement strand
AAAATCTTACCATTTAAAATTGGTACATTATAATCAACTCTTAAGATAATTTTCTTATTTTTAATAATCATGTTTTGTAAACATTTTTTCATAATATCACAAACCTATCTAAACATTTTTTTAGCTGTTTTTAACATTTGGGTAGTATAACCATATTCATTATCATACCAGGCAACTACTTTAACTAATTGTTTACCATTGTCATCTAAGACACTAGTTAGTAAGCCATCTACTAAAGCTCCACAAGTACAACCAATAACATCACTTGACACGATTGGGTCCATAGTAAACACTAAAGTATCACTAGCATTTTTCTTAAAAGATTCATTTATCATTTCAGCATTAACAGGCGTTTTTAACTCAACCGTAACCTCAATCATTGAACCATCAATAACGGGAACTCGGTAAGCTCCCCCAAGTAATTTACCATCTAAATTAGGTAAAACTTTACCAATCGCACTAGCAGCCCCAGTACTACTTGGAATAATATTGGCTGCACAAGCTCTTCCTCTTCTACTTAAAATTCCTTTTTTATGAGCAATATCTAAAGTAGCTTGGTCATTTGTATAAGCATGAATCGTACTCATAAAACCTTTAACAATTCCAAACTCTTTATCTAAAACATTTAAAACGGGGGCAAGACAATTAGTTGTACAAGAAGCGGCACTGACAATTTGTTCACTACCATCTAAAATATGATCATTAACTCCATAAACAATCGTTTTAGCATTACCCTTACTAGGTGCAGATATTAAAACTTTTTTAGCACCAGCAGTTATATGTGCATAAGCATCTTCATATTTCGTAAATAAACCCGTACACTCTAAAACTAAATCAACATCTAAATTAGCCCAAGGTAAATTCTTAGGATCTTTTTCATTTAAAACCGGTATTTTTTTAACTTTATTAATCACTAACATATTATCTTCAAAAGATATTAAATCATCATGAAATCTTCGATGGGTAGTATCATATTTAAATAAATAGGCTAAATCACTAGCACTTCCTAAATCATTAATTGCTACAACATCAAAATCAGTTGTTAATAACATCTGTCTTAAAGCAAGTCTTCCAATTCTACCAAATCCATTAATTGCTACTTTTATCACTTTCATCAATCCTCTCTTCTCTATTATAAAACATTTTTTTTAAATTTAACCAATAAACTCTCTTAAAATAGAATCTTTAGGCACTATTTCACTATTAATTGTAAAGAAAGGGTCTAAACTTTTAATTAAACGTCTAGCTTCCGAATAACAACTACTATCTAATGCCACTGAATATAATAACGGTAAAGCATATACTTTTAATACGCCAAGTTCATAAGATAAAGCCGTATTAATAATCATATCAGCTTGACTTACATAAGGAAAAATATAATTTTCTTCGCCACTTCTAACCATTTTCCAATCTAAAATTGTATTTTCAACACTTACTCCTCTTGTTCTACAATCTCTAACAATTCTTCTAATTAATCTTAAATCTAGAGTAGATATATAATTATGACGATCAATATTTAAAGGCATAAAAGGACTTAAATATAATTTAAATTTATATTTATTATCAATAAATGGTAATAAATCATCATTTAAACAATGTAATCCTTCAATTAAAATAATACTATTTTCTTTTAATTTAATATAATTACCATTATAAATCTTTTTACCTTCTTTAAAATTAAATTCTGGTATTTCAACTTCTTCATGATTTAATAATCTATTTAAAGTATTATTAAATAATTCTAAATCAATTGCTCTTAAACATTCAAAATCCATTTCGCCTTTTTCATTTCGAGGAGTAAATTCTCTATCTACAAAGAAATCATCAGTTGATAAATGAATAGCATCATATCCTTTACTTTCAAAATAAATACTTAATCTTTTAGTAGTTGTTGTTTTTCCACTACTAGAAGGACCAGCAATTAAAACAAATTTTACATCTTTATTTTGTAATATTTTTTCACTACATCTTAAAATATCTTCATGAAATCTTAATTCATTAATATCAACAAAATTCTTAATTTTTTGTTCACTTACTAAATCATTAACATTAGCAAGATATGGACAATGAATTGTTTTAAGCCAACTTTGGGTATCCATAAAATTATTAATGATATTATCATAATTAACATAATCAGGTAATTTTCCTTTTAAAGCTAGACTTGGACAAACCAAAACAATTCTATTATTGCCAATATATTTAATTGAATAACGGTCTAAACTAGAAGTATCATAAGGCATAAAAGTATAGAAATAATTAAAATTATTTTTTAAGCGATATAAAGTTATTAAATCACTACTTAAAGATTTAACCATCTTAGCTTTTTCTTCTTCTTTTACTTGCATATAGTAATTATAAGCATCAATTGGTTTTAAATGATAAGGCACAAATGGTTCATGAGAACTAACTAATTCAGCCATTTTACCTTTAATTTTAGTTAAATCTTCACTAGTTAATTCATGATTTAAGTTTACTTCACATAAAATCCCTTTAGGTACACTATGTAAAAATTTAACATCACAATCAAATAATTCTTTTACCGATACTAAAAACATATATTTTAAACCAGCTTGATATATTTTATAACCAGTAACATGACTAATATCTAAAAAATCAACTTCAACATCACTATTTATCTTATCACTTAATGATACTAATTCATAATTAACTAAGGCTACCATTGCATGATTTACTCCAAAACTTTTACTAGCCTCATAATAAGTAAGAGGTTCATAAAAACTTTTTACTTCATTTTGATACTTAACTTTAAA
>CANQSC010000108.1 GCA_947626445.1 uncultured Bacilli bacterium | reverse complement strand
ACTCAATTATATCAAAAACATCTATCTAATACAACAAAAAAAGAATTCCTTGAGTTTTAAGAATTCTATTGTTGAAATTTAGTAATATCTTCAATTCTTCCTGCAAAGTATGGCATATCTTTACCTTTTTCTCTTAAAAAGATTGCAAAAGTATCATCTAAGTAAAAATAACGAGTTTCAGGTTCATATGCTGCAGTTGCAAATTCCATATCAATACCAGCTTCACTCTTAATCTTGCCACCTTTTTCATCTAAAGAAAATTCGATACTTTGAATAGCCTTCATAATTTCTCCTACACCATTATAAGTAGGAAATTTTTTATTTTCTAATTCGGTATAATCTCTATTAATTTTAAAATCTAAATATGGGACTTTTAACTCATCACTATCATTTAAACTATTAGTTCCATTATATCTATTTTTTAAATTTTCAATATTATCATATATTTCTTTAAAATTATTACCTTTAGGATTTTTATTTAAAATTACTTCATCATTATTTTTAGTATTTATTATAATGGCAAAATCATCTTTAGAATTATAATACAATACTTCTACTTGATCTTTTACTTCTTCTTTAGTATTTTTATCTATACCAAAATATTTAATATCATTATATTTACCAAAATTACTATTTTCTAATTTATCAAATTTATTTATAAATTCAAATTCTCGATATAACATCGTATAAAAGAAATATCTATCAATTGATGAATCATTTGGATCGTTTAAAGAATCTTCACTCCAATCAAAATTATCTAAAATATCACTAGTTTGATTAAATTTTTCTTTAATACCTTTTTCAATTTGTTTTTTTAGCTCAAGAGTTTTTAATCCATAAGCTTTATAATAATATTCATCTGATAACATATCTTCAGTAAATTCTTCTTTATTAAGATTTTTAACAAATTCTTCTTCTGGATTAAATACAATATCTTTTTTAACAACTTCATTTTTCATATCATTCCAAACAAGCTCAAAAGTTGCACACCAACTTGCATCTTTTGCTATTTCATCTTGCATAGTAGGAACGACATAAACATCTTTAGTTTCTTTTAAATCTCTTTTAAAGAAAACTTTTTTAATAATAAATATACTTCCCACAATTAAAATTAAAACCCCTACTACAATAATTAATTTCTTTTTCATAAACATCCAACTTTCTATAATAACTATATCATAAATTAAAAAAAATTGGTATTTAACCAATTATCTTTGAATTGAAATCATATTAAATATAAATATAATCCATATTCCCATTACTAAACTTGCTTTAAAACGATACATTTCATATAAAGCTACTCCTTTATCAACAAAAGAAGTAATCCATGATTCTTTATATTTAGGCATTGTTTTACATACTGGAAACATATGAGAAGCAATAATATTTTCTTGCTTATAATCTAAATCAAAATATTTTTTAGCATTTTCTAAAGCTATATCAGGATGAACTTTAAATGTTTCTTTAGTTGTATAATTTATTGTATCAGTATCTTTAAAAAAATCATGTAAAAGAGCTGCTCTTGTTGCTCTTTCATAATCCATATTTAATTTTTTAGTAATATAATAAGTACCTTTAGCAACTCTTAAACAATGATGATATCTACTTATTCCATGATGAAGTTCATTTTGTAAATCACTAAAATTATTATTACTAATTATATCATTTATTATATTTTCAAATTCATTTTCCTTATTGGTATTCATTTATTATTTTCACCTCGGACTATACCATTGTATCATAAACAGCAAAAAAATCAAGTTGAACTATTTTAATATATGTCTAATTTTTAAATATATGCTTTATAAATGTAATCTTCTAATTCCTTCTTTATTAGCATGTAAAAGAATTTCTTCATCATTAGCATACTCATTTATTTTTCGCAATTTTTCTTCATCATTAATTTTCGTAAAAACTTGTATACGACCTAATTTATCATCACTCATTCCCTTTAAAATAGTATAACTAGCATTTATTACTTCAACTTTATAACCAGCTATATCAATTAAAGGATCTTTACTATTCACTAAAGGATTTTCAGCATAAAAAACCTGAAAATTATGTTCATTACATACACTTGTAAATCCATTAGTAATTAATTGCCAATAAACATTTTGATTTTGATATTTAGCTGCAAAAATATTAAAAAAACCATTTGCTTCTCCATAATATATATTCATTGGATGTCTGCTTAATCTTTCAATTTTTAATCGTAAAACAAATTCTTTAACCAAACGATTCATCGCAATTAAGCACTCGTTATTCTTTGTAGTTAAAAAATGTTTATAATCATAATTAAGATACTTTAACATTAAATCATTATCATTTTCTACAATATTTTTAATTTCTTCTTCAATTTCTAATGATTTACTAATATCAATTTTATCAAAACCAAATGATAAACCAATATCATAAAATAGACATTTAAATTCTGGTAAATGATAGTAATAACATAATTTTTTTAAAATTTCATCTTTATTTACTTTAGTTATTCCTTCTTTATATAGCAAAGCCAAAAATAAACTAGTAAATTCATTTTTATTAAAATATTCTTCCATCCAAACCACCTTTTTAAATTATACATTTTTATTAGATTAAAATCAATTTAAAAACATATATTTTGTTAGAAATGGGTATTTAATTTTTGCATATTTGTGCGATAAAAGGGGCTTGTTTTTCAAAATATTGTATGGTACAATGTTTAAGTCAATGGACCTCTAGCTCAGTTGGTTAGAGCAACCGGCTCATAACCGGTCGGTCATAGGTTCGAGTCCTATGAGGTCCAC
>CANQSC010000107.1 GCA_947626445.1 uncultured Bacilli bacterium | reverse complement strand
CCATTCGATACTTGCTCCATTATCACATTCGCCATCTATATATACTAATCCTTCATTATTTTCTTTACTTGGCATTTCTTCTAATAATTCATTTCCTTTATAAAATGCAAAATAAACATCACTATTACCAAAATAATCTACTTTTCCTTTCATTATTGGAAAACTTACTTCTTCACTAAAACTTGCAAAAGTTTTATATAGTATTAATGATACACTTATTAATACTATTACTCCTATACTTACTAATATTACTTTTCTTTTCTTCTTATTTTTATCTTCATATTTTTCTAGTTTCATATTTATACATAGCCTCCTACTATATATAAATATTAACATAACACCCCCCCCCCTATGTCAAGTTTTTCTTTAAAATTTTGTAAAATGTGATACAATAACACTGTTTATGGGGTGATTATTTATGATATTACCAGATTTAAAAATTTTAGATGAAAAAGATAAAAGATTAAGAAAAAAATCTTTACCTGTTACTTTTCCTTTATCTAATGAAGATAAAAAAATGATTTATGATATGTTAGTATATTTAAAAATGAGTCAAATTGATGAAGAAAGAGAAAAATATGATTTAAGAGCTGGTTGGGGTATGAGTGCTGTTCAACTTGGTAATTTAAAAAGATTTTTTGTTATAGCTGAAGAATTAGAAGACCATTCTTTTAAAGATTATATTATTATTAATCCGGAAATTATTTCTCATAGTGAAGAATTAATTTATGTTGGTGAGGGTGAAGGATGTTTAAGTGTTAATCGTGATGTTGAAGGTATTGTACCAAGATTTGCTAGAATGACTATTAAATATCAAGATATTGATGGTAACAAAATAGAAATGCGCGTTAGAGAAGATATTTCTATTGCTTTTCAACATGAAATAGACCATTTAAATGGTATATTATTTGTTGATCGAATAGATTCTAAAAACCCATATAAAAATAAAGAATATATGCGAGAAATATAAAAAAATGAGTTATCTTTTATAACCCATCATATGTAAAGCAAAAACTAAATCATTATATAAATCACTAACATTAGAACTATTGTTATTTTTGGCTAAATTAATACTTTGCCATATTTCATATAAGTGCTTATAGTCACTTTTTTTTCTGTCTATTTCTTCAATAGTTCCATCATTTAAAGTTTGAAAAAAACTGTTCATTGATTTTTTAATAAATTCATCTAATTCATCAAAATCCATATCCCCTACTTGAACTAATTCATAAAGATTTTTTTCTTTAGCAAAAACATTAGCAACTTGATTATCTTTTAAAAAATCATAATTAGCTTTAATTAAACCATATTCACTACCATAATCTTCTAATACCCATTCACTTAATTTTAATTTTTCGAACACTTATATCACCCTTAGTCTAAATTAATTATAAAGCTAAGGTCTTATTTTTTCAAGCAACTTTTCCAATTAAAAAACCATTATCAAATCCCGTAATTAAAACTTTAAAAATTTGATTAGCTTCTAATTTTTCATTTAATTTGACTTTTAAATAATTATCAGTTATTCCTACACTTTGTTCTTTACTATTTAATATTAAGACTTCTAATGTTTGATTAATAAATTTTTGATAATAAGCTTTTTCTAATTTATTTGATACTTCAATTAATCTTTTACTACGCATCTTTTTTTCTTCTTCGTCTACTTGATTAGCCATTAAAGCAGCTTTAGTTTTATCTCTTTTAGAAAAAGGAAAAACATGAATTTTCGCAAAATTAATTTCTTTAGCGGTTTGAATAGTTTTTAAAAATAACTCTTCTGTTTCATAAGGATGCCCAACAATAATATCAGTTGTAAGAGCAATATCAGGTCTAACTTCTCTAATTTTATTAACTATTCTTTTAAATTCTTTTAAATCATATTTACGGTTCATTAATTTTAAAATTTCATCAGAACCTGCTTGTAGGGGAATATGTAAGTGATTACATATTTTATTATTATTTTTTAATTCATTTAAAAATTTATCATTTATTTCCGTTATTTCAATTGAAGATATTCTAATTTTCTTTAAATTTGGTTCTTTACTTATTTCATGAATTAAATCAGTTAAATCATGATTAGAATTAAAATACGCTCCAGTATGTATTCCTGTTAAAACTATTTCTTGATGATTATTTAAAACTAATTCATGAACTTCATTTAAAGTAGTATTAAAATCTTTACTTCTAATACTTCCTCTTACATAAGGAATAACACAGTAACTACAAAAATTATCACAACCGTCTTCAATTTTAACATATGCTCTAGTATGAGTTGTAAATTTTTTAATTTGCATATCTTCAAATGGTAAATTACGATTTTGATTAATATATTGATATTTATTATTATCTTTTAAATAATTTTTAATAATTTCAACTATCTCACTTTTCTTTTGATTACCAATTAAGATATCAATATCTAAATTTTCATAATCACTTTCTTTATTTTGAGAAGAACAACCACAAACAACTAATAAAGCATTAGGAAAATCTTTTTTAAAGTGTCTTACCATTTTCTTTGATTTATTATCTGCCATATTAGTAACAGTACAAGTATTAATAATAATTATTTCAGGATTTTCTTCATTATATTTAAAACCATTTTTTAATAATAATTCTTTCATTATTTCACTTTCATAAGCATTTACTTTACAACCTAAAGTATGAATATAAAAATTCATAAAACCACCTTCAAACACCTAAGAATTTAACATAAAGCCTATTATTCGTCAAGATAAAAAAATAACTTAATTTAATAAGCTATTTAATTCTTTTAAAGTTTTTAAGAAAGCTTCTTCTTTTTCATAATGAAAGATTGTTGTTT
>CANQSC010000106.1 GCA_947626445.1 uncultured Bacilli bacterium | reverse complement strand
TTTTTCAAGTGTTGCAGTTACTAAAATAGAAGCTGCTGGTGGAAAAACTGAGGTGATTTAATGGCCTTAAAATCTTTTAAAATATTTTCTAAAGATGCTAAAGATTTAAGAAAAAGAATTTTATATACTTTTCTTATTTTAGGAATATATGCTTTAGGTACCGGAATTACCATTGTCTGGGCTGCTCCTTGGTTAGAAAGTTTATATGGTAACTTAGGTTACATGGGAATTTTTAACTTAATGAGTGGTGGTGGCTTTGACCGTTTTAGTATCTTTGGTTTAGGAGTTTCTCCATACATAAGTGCATCAATTGTAACCCAATTGTTACAAATGGATATTATTCCGTATTTTAAAGAATTAAAAGAACAAGGTTATGTAGGAAGACAAAAGATTAATCGAATAACTAGATATCTAGGTATTATCTTAGCTTTTGTTCAAGCCTATATGTTAACAGTGTTTTTACTAAAAGTTAGTGATGTTAGTATGATTTTAAAGATTACCTTAGTAATGACTGCTGGTACAGCATTCCTATTATGGTTAGGAGACCGTATTACGGAAAAAGGTATTGGTAATGGTCAATCTTTATTAATCATGGCAAGTATAGTTTTAAGTTTACCAGCTGTATTTACTGGTTCATATGATGCTTTTATTGCTTCAGGTAATCATGAATTATGGATTGGTATTATCTTCTATGTTGCATATATATTAACGTACTTTTTAGTAATTATTGGCATTATTTGGTTAACTTTAGCGGAAAGAAAAATTCCAATTCAATATGCTAATAAAACCGTAAGTGCATATGGAGCAAGACAAAGTTATTTACCACTTAAAATTAATTATGCTGGAGTAATGCCGGTAATCTTTGCGTCAATGTTACTTACAATTCCGAATATTGTCGTTAATATTATTGGTAACCAAGGAGCTATTGATTTTGTTAATAACTATATAATGTATACATCACCAACGGGATTTGTCTTATATATTGCTTTAATTATTTTCTTTAGTTATTTCTATACCTTTATGGCTATGAATCCTGAAGAAATGAGTAAAGATTTAAATAAGAGTGGTGCTTATATTCCAGGAGTAAGACCTGGTAAAGAAACAACTGAATATATAAGTAAAGTTGTGGGAAGAATTACTTTTGTTGGTTCCATCTTTATTGCAGTAATTGCTGCATTACCAATAGTAGTATCAAAATTAACTGGTTTATCTCAATCTATTGCGATTGGTGGTACCGGATTATTAATTGTTGTTGGTGTTGCTATTGAGACTTATAAACAAATTGAAAGTGGTTTAGTAAGTCGTAAGTGGGAGCATAAGAGAAGTAGAATATGAAAAGTGTCATTTTTATAGCTCCACCTGCTGGTGGTAAAGGTACATTAAGTGAATATCTAGTTAATAATTATGGTTATGAACATTTATCAACTGGGGATTTATTAAGAAAAAAAGCCTTAGTTGATAAAGAATTAGCCGAAATGCTTAAAACTGGTAATTTAATATCAGATGAAATAATGCTAGATATTATTAAAGAGGCAATTAATGAATTGCCAAAAAGTAAGCCATTTATATTAGATGGAGTACCAAGAACGTTGCAACAAGCGAAAGTTCTTGATATAATATTAGACGGTTTAAATTATGTGGTTGTCTATGTTTCAGTGGACGAGAGTATTTTACTAGACCGCGTATTAGGAAGATGTGTTTGTCCAAAGTGTCATAAAACATATAATAATCGCATTAAAGAATTTAAACCAGAGGTTGAGGGAATTTGTGATATATGTCATGAGAAGTTATTATCGCGTAGTGATGATAACGAAGAGACTTTTAAAATTCGGTATCAACAATATATGACGAGTACTTATCCTTTAGTAGAGTATTATAAGAATTTGGGACGTTTGAAAGTGATTAGCAATAATGCAGTAGATCAAACGAGTACTCTAGAATGTTTGGTAGGTGTTTTAAGTGATTAGTATTAAAAGTCCAAGAGAAATCAAATTAATGAAGGAAGCTGGACATATTAATTACTTAGCCCACCAGTACATTGAAAAATTTATTAAGCCAGGTGTTACAACTCTAGAGCTTGATAGATTAATTAATTCGTTTGTAACGAATCATGGCGGTTACTGCTCTTGTTATCATCATGATGGTTTTCCAGGACATACTTGTATATCAGTTAATGATGAAGTAGTACATGGAATACCTAGTAAGCGAAAACTAAGAAGTGGTGACATTGTTAAACTTGATTTTACAGTTAGAAAAGATGGCTATGAAAGTGACATGACAAGAACCTATTTAGTTGGAGAAGTAAGTGAAGATGTTAAAAATTTTGTCTTACGAACTGAAGAAGCTTTAAATGTTGGTCTATCTATTGTAAAACCAGGTGCTAAAATTGGAGATATTGGTTATGCAATTAGTAATTATGCTAGACAATTTGGTTATGGTGTTGTTGAAGAACTAGTTGGTCATGGCATTGGTACTGATATGCATGAAGATCCAGAAGTCCCTAATTTTGGCGAAAAAGGCAAAGGACATACTTTAAAAGAAGGAATGACCTTAGCAATCGAACCAATGATTAATATGGGTTCAAAAGATATTTGTATGTTAGAAGATGACTGGACAATTGTTACTGATGATGAAAGTTACTCAGCTCATTTTGAACATACTATAGTGGTAACCAAAGATGGTTACGAAATATTAACGGGAGAATGATTTATGGCTAAAAAAAGTTTTAAAAAAAGTAATTTGCAAAGCAAAGATGTCGTAAAAAAAGTTCCAACTGCTAAAAGTGATAAACTTGAAGTAGAAGGTAAAGTAGTTGATGTTTTAAAGGGAGGAGACTACTTAGTAGAATTAGAAAATGGTTATACTGTAGAAGCCTACGTTTCTGGTAAAATGCGAGTAAA
>CANQSC010000105.1 GCA_947626445.1 uncultured Bacilli bacterium | reverse complement strand
AAATTAACAAAAAAAGCCTTTAAATACTGGCTTTTTTTAAAAATGTACACATAACTAAAATGTACACATAAGGTATAATGTTAATATTTATATATAGTAGGAGGCTATGTATAAATATGAAACTAGAAAAATATGAAGATAAAAATACTAAAAAAAGAAAAGCAATTCTAATAAGTTTAGGAGTAATAGTATTAATAAGTGTATCATTAATACTATATAAAACCTTTGCAAGTTTTAATGAAGAAGTAGAATTTCCCATAATGAAAGGAAAAGTAGATTATTTTGGAAATAGTGATGTTTATTTTGCTTTTTATCATGGAGATAAACAACTTGATGAAATGCCCCAAAAAAATAATGAAGAAGGATTGGTATATATAGATGGCGAATGTGATAATGGAGCAAGTATTATTTGGAATAATGAGGCGTGGGGGCCAATGGTAAAAAATTTAAGTAAAAGTAAAACAAAGTGTACCTTATATTTTAATGATAAATATATTGATAGAGAATTAAATGGAACAGATCCGGTATTAGAAAATAAATTAATACCAATAGTAATAAATGAAGAAGATGGTAAAGTTACCAGAGCAAGTGAAAAAGAAAAATGGTATGATTATAAGAATCAAAAGTGGGCAAATGCGGTTATTTTAAGAGATGGAAAAAGTGACCCAGGAGAGAACGAGCCAATAGATGAAGCTGATATCGAAAGTTATTTTGTATGGATTCCAAGATACCGATATCAAATATTTGATGAAGCAAATTATAATAGTTTAACAACTAAAACAACTAAAGAGAAAATAATAAATATAGTATTTGAAACAAAAGATGTAGAGCCTCAAAATGGAAGTAAAGAAGGAGAATGGTTAACCCATCCAGCCTTCACATCATTTGATACAAATGGAATATGGGTTGGTAAATTTGAGACAGGCTATGATGGAGCAGGAAGTACTGGGGATGCCCAAGTAAATCCTGCAGATGAAGCATCATCAATTGAAGCAGCAAACAAAGTCATAATCAAACCAAATGTGTATTCATGGCGAAATATTCAAGTTGCTAAAGCATATACTGTTGGCCTACATTATGAGGAGTCTTTAAAAAGCCACTTGATAAAAAATAGTGAATGGGGAGCCGTAGCCTACTTACAACACAGTAGATATGGGAGTCATGCAAGTGTAAGAGTAAATAATAATAGCGAGTATTTAACAGGATATGCAGCAGTTAGAGAACCAACCATAGGATATACAGGAACCAATGAATTATGTAGTAATAATCCAGATGCGTGTAATGAATATGGGGAAGTATCTTCACCAGGAGCTGATGGAGAATATAATACAAATTACTTTAATAAAGCAAGTGTAGTAGCCAGTACAACAGGAAATTATACCGGAATCTATGATATGAGTGGAGGATCTTGGGAATATATGATGAGTGGAATGGATGACAATAGTACAGGAGATGGACATACAGGCAAATTATCATCCGGAAGGCATAATGTATATAATTCCGGATTTAAAGGAATATTAACATGCCCAGAATGCACTGATGGTAATTTGGTAATAAATCATGAAATAACAGAAGTAACTGAAGGAATAGATTTGCCAACAGATGAAAGATATTATGATAAATATGATTATAGTACTAGTAGTACTACATATAGCCGTGGTTTTTTAGGAGATGCAACGAAAGAAATGGGTCCATTTCAAATAATAAAATATAAAGAACAATCAAGAATTATTAGCAGTTGGTATAACGATGAAGCATATCTTAACACTTCGGCCGATCCATGGATTGCACGTGGTGGCTATCATACCTATGGTGCAGGTGCTGGCATTTTCGATTTTATTTATGCAAATGGTTTTGCGCAAGGCGTCTGCAGCTTTCGTCTCGTTCTTGCTTTTTAACAAAAAATGGTAAAAAATACCATCTTTTTTTAAGCTTTTTTTCTCATACTATGATTAGGTGATTACTTTGAAAAAGAATATTGGTTTAATTAGCTTTTTAATTATTTTATTTGTAGTTTTAAATATTAATACTACTAATGGTTTAGAAAAGAATAGTATTAATTTTACTAATTTGAATAGTAATAATTTTTTAAAATTTTTAGAAGAAAAAAATATTAGTTCAACTATTAGTAAAATATGTACTACTGATTATTGTGATTATGCTAAAGGAAAGAATAATGCTGAATCTTTAAATATTTTTAAAAATAATTATGAAGAGTATTTAATAAATAATGGTTATAGTGAAATAGCAAGAAGTACTATTTTAAAAGGTTTTCCAATAACATCTATTAATGTTTTAGACTAAGTCACCTTGATAAATGTCTCTTTTTTTCATTTCTTTATCAATATCATTTAAAACACAAAATTTTTTTAATAACCATTGTGGCTCAATTAAATCTTCTTTTGTTGGGTCTCCGGTTATTCTGTGAATAACAATTTCTTTATTTAAATATCTTAGTTGTTCACAAACAATATCAATGTATTCTTCTTTTGATAAGACATGAAAATTTTCTTTGTAGTAAAATTTTTCTAATGGAGTTCCTTTTAAAATATGAAGCATATGAATTTTTATGCCATCTATTTTTAAGTCATTTAAATATTTTACGGTTTCAATCATATCTTCTTTGGTTTCAAAAGGAAGTCCATTTATAATGTGAACAACTACATTTATTTTTCTTTTTTTTAACTCTAAAACACAATCTCTAAAGTTTTGTAGGGTATGGCCTCTGTTAATTAGTTTTAGAGTTTTTTCATGAATTGATTGAAGCCCTAATTCAATTGTTAGAAATGTTTTTTTATTTAATTCTTCTAAATAATCTAATATTTCATTGTTAATCGCATCACTTCTGGTAGCAATATTTAAACCAACAACATTATCAATTTTTAAGACCGTTTCATAACATTTTTTTAAAGTCTTTAATGG
>CANQSC010000104.1 GCA_947626445.1 uncultured Bacilli bacterium | reverse complement strand
GGTGTTTTACAAGTTAAGGCACTTCTTATTTCAACTTGAGTTATACCAGCATCAGTAATTTTCTTAACAATATTTTCGGTAATCATTTCATTTTTATCAATAATTACTTCTTTAGTTTCAGGATTAACTACCTTTTTAGCGGTATATCTACCTAAGATACGTTCAGCAAGTGGTTCGATTACACTACCATCTTTATCATTAATTAAATCTTTAACAACAACACCTTGAATACTTCCACAATCGCTTTCTTTTACAATAATATCTTGTACAACTTCAACTAAACGGCGAGTTAAATATCCAGAGTCAGCCGTACGTAAAGCGGTATCAGCAGAACCTTTTCTTGAACCATGACTTGATAAGAAGAATTCAGATACGCTTAACCCTTCAGAGAAGTTAGATAATACTGGAATTTCAATCGTAGAACCATCTGGTTTAGCCATTAAACCACGCATACCAGCTAATTGGGTAAAGTTAGAAATTGAACCACGAGCTCCTGAATTCATCATCATAAATAATGGATTATCAAAGTCACCATCAGCAACTTGTTGTAATTCTTCTTTAATAGCATCATTAGCTTTATTCCAAATTTCAATAACTTTATTGTAACGTTCTTCTTCGGTAATTAAACCTCTTGAGAATTGTTTATTAACTTTATCT
This sequence comes from uncultured Bacilli bacterium, assembly GCA_947626445.1. GTDB lineage: Bacteria > Bacillota_I > Bacilli_A > RF39 > UBA660 > Ventrenecus. Next base: position 2,274 of record CANQSC010000104.1, on the reverse strand, counting down.
ACTAAAGCTTTAGAATCAGCTACAACTTGAGCTTTTGTCTTAGAAGGTACAATATCGGCAGCAGAAACCGTAATACCAGCAATAGTTGAATACTTAAATCCTAAATCCTTTAACTTATCAAGGAAAATAGAAGTTTCAGTCGTTTTATATCTTTTAAATACTTGAGCAATTATCTTACTTAAAGTACTTTTAACAAATGGTGTACTTAAAGGTAGAGCTTTAACTCTTTCAGGAATATTTGAACCTCTTTCAATAAAATATTTACTTGGTGTAATACCTTCAATATTTTCTTTAGTAGGTTCATTAATATATGGATAACTATCCGGTAAAATTTCATTAAAGATAATCTTACCACAAGTTGTAATTAAATATTTATCCATTTGTTCTTCGGTAAAGATTTTATGTTTAAATGAAGATACAGGTACAACAATTCTTGTATGTAAAGTTATTTCTTTACGATTGTAAGCCATTAAAACTTCATTAGAATCTTTATATACTTTACCTTCATGTTCTTCATCTGCTTTTTCTTGAGTTAAATAACAGTTACCTAACACCATATCTTGACTTGGCGTAACAATTGGTTTTCCATCTTTAGGATTTAAAATATTTTGAGCACCAAGCATTAAGATTCTAGCTTCAGCTTTTGCTTCTTCAGATAAAGGAACATGAACAGCCATCTGATCACCATCGAAGTCAGCATTAAATCCGGTACAAACAAGTGGGTGTAAACGAATAGCTTTTCCCCCAACTAATTTAGGTTCAAATGCTTGAATACCTAAACGGTGTAGAGTTGGAGCACGGTTTAACATTACTGGATGTTCAGTAATAACATCTTCAACAACGTCCCATACACAATCATCTTTAGCATCAATTAATTTTTTAGCACCCTTAATGTTATGAGCAAGACCTCTTTCTACTAAACCATGAATAACATGTGGTTTAAATAACTCTAAAGCCATATCTTTTGGAATACCACATTGATACATCTTTAAGTTAGGTCCAACAACAATAACACTACGACCAGAATAGTCAACACGTTTACCAAGTAAGTTTTGTCTAAAACGTCCTTGTTTACCCTTTAACATACTAGATAAACTCTTTAATGGACGATTTCCAGCACCACTTACACTACGACCACGACGACCATTATCAAGTAAGCTATCAACTGCTTCTTGAAGCATTCTCTTTTCATTTTGAACAATGATTGTAGGAGCTCCAAGTTCTAGTAATTTTTTTAAACGATTATTACGATTAATAATACGACGATATAAATCATTTAAATCACTTGTTGCAAAACGTCCACCATCTAATTGAATCATTGGTCTTAAATCAGGTGGAATAACGGGAAGAGCTTCAATAATCATCCATTCAGGACGATTACCACTTTCTTGAAAAGCAACTAAACAATCTAAACGTTTTACTAAACGAATCCGTTTTTGACCACTTGCTCCTTCAAGTTCACTTCTTAATTCTTCTACTTCTTTATCAACATCAACAGCTTGTAATAATTCTTTAATAGCTTCAGCACCCATACCTACTCTAAAACTATTACCATATTTTTCATAGTAAGCACGGTATTCTTTATCAGATAAAGTTTGTTTTTTAGCTAAAGGAGCATTTCCTGGATCTAAAACAACATAACTAACAAAGTATAAAACTTCTTCTAAGTCTCTTGGACTCATATCTAGAACTAATCCCATCTTAGATGGAACCCCCTTAAAGAACCAAATATGAGAACAAGGACTAGCTAGTTCAATGTGACCCATTCTTTCTCTTCGAACTTTACTTTTAGTTACTTCAACACCACAACGGTCACAAACAACATTTTTATAACGTAATCTCTTATATTTTCCACAAGAGCATTCATAATCTTTAGTTGGCCCGAAAATTTTTTCACAGAATAAGCCATCACGTTCAGGTTTTAAAGTACGATAATTGATAGTTTCTGGTTTTTTAACTTCACCATAAGACCAAGAACGAATATCCTCAGGAGATGCAAGTCCAACTTTAATTCCTTTAAAATTATTTACTTCGATCATAAAATCTCACCACCCATATTATCTTCTTCACTATCTATGTCAATGTCACCCGGAAATTCTAAATCATCTAAATCTTTTTCGTATTCACTATCTTCTTCCTCTTCTTCTACTACTTCTTCTTCATTTGTAGGTTCTTCTGGAATACTTTCTTCATTTAAATCATTATTTAAATCAATTTCATCAATTCTAATTAAATCTTCTTTATCTTCTTCTTTTTCAATATCTTTTAAGTCTA
>CANQSC010000103.1 GCA_947626445.1 uncultured Bacilli bacterium | reverse complement strand
GGTAAATACTCATCTGTAATATTCTCGTCATAACAATGTTTAAGAATAAAGGCAACATTACTTCCACCCATTCCTATGCCATTAGTAACTAATTTATAATACTTTTCCGTTCTATCCCATCTTTTATCACGATCCATTGCATAATAACGTCCACATATACTTGAAATAGTACCAATTTTATTACTTTTAATTTTATCTTCTAATTTTTTATAATAATTATAAAATTCCTTAACCTTAGTATCTCTTCCATCACTTATTAAATGAAAATTAATATCTTTTATTCCTTTATTAATTAATAAATCATAAAGTTTAAAAAAATGATCCATATCAGAATGAACTTTACCATCACTAAATAAACCCATAATATGAATAGTTTTATTATTTTCTAAAGCATCATTAACCATTTCATTAAACATTATATTTTCATTAGCTTCTTCATCTAAAAAATCTTTAACTAAATTAATACTTTGTTTAATTTTTCTTCCCGCTCCAATAGTTAAATGACCAACTTCACTATTCCCAAATTGACCAGGTTCTAAACCAACAGCTTCTTCACTAGCGGAAAGCAGGGAATGAGGATAATTATTCCACATATTTAAAATGTTTTCGGGATTAGCTAAAGTTATTGCATTACCTAAAGTATTATCACTAAAACCAAACCCATCTAAAACAACTGTTAATATCTTTTTCATTTTTTCACGTCACCTTTAATAAATAATAACATTTTAGACATAAAAAAACAACTCTGTCATTTTTCCACTAAAAAAACCAGAATTAACTTGCTGGTTCAACAAATATTTTTTTATTATTAATTCTTAAAGCATCACTTATCGTAACTAAAAATTCCGAATTAGTTGGTTTAGCCCGATCAAAGTCAATACTATGACCAAATAAATTAGTCATAATACTATAATCACCACGATTCCATGATACTTCTATCGCATGACGTATTGCTCTTTCTACTCTTGATGCCGTTGTATCATGACGTCTAGCAATTTCTGGATATAAATTTCTGGTTATTCTTCCTACTAAACTAGTATTTTGATAAAGCATCAATATTCCTTCTCTTAAATATTGATAACCTTTAATTTGAGAAGGTACTCCTAAATTATGTAATAATTCACTAGTTTTAAGTTCTAATTCTTCTGTTACTTCTTTTACTTCAACTTTACTAGATTCTAAAATCTCAATAGCTCTTTCTTCTAAAGAGTTTAATGATACTGGTTTTAACATATAGTAATCTACATGATATTTCTTAATCATTTTCATTGCATACTCTTCTAAGAAACTTGATAACACAATAACTTTCTTTTCAATTTTTTCTTTACGCATTTCTTCTAAAATAGCTATTCCATCCATTCCTGGCATTAAAAAATCTAAAAAGATAATATCAATGTCATCATTGGTTTTTAAATAGTCAATTACTTCATTTCCATTATGGATAACTTTGGTAACTTCAAGTACTTCACATTTTTTAAAATGTTCTAAGACATTATTCGTAAACTCCTTATTATCATCTACTACTAATGCTTTAAATTTTTTCATGTTCTTTTCCTTTCTTTCTAGTACTTCCTATTTACAACACCCAAAACCATAATAACAAATAAAACGTCAAATTACCAGAAAATAAAATGACAAGTACTGTCTACTTTTGTCGAGTCTTGTCATTTTTTGAGAATATTTACAATATTAATTATATTATTGACATCTAAACTATTATTACCAATAGCAAAGCCATCAACATAACTTTCTTTTAAATCTTTAACTAAGTCTAAGGTAACTCCTCCACCATAGAAAATAGCAAAGGTATGTTTATAAGTATCTTCTAAATCTTTTTTTAGAATATATACTATATTATTAATTTCTTTAGAATCTAAAGGTTTTTCCCCAATTAACCAATTAGGTTCATAAATAAATGATACATATTGATAATCTTCTTTACCAATATTTTTTAAATAATAACTTATTTGTTCTTTTAATACTTTATTAGTATATTGATAATTATGTTCTTCCATTGTTTCACTTATAAAAATGTAAACTGGCATTTTAGATTTTACACATTTTTTTAATTTAGCTAAGACTTTATTTTTCCTATTTTTAAGTTCAGCATGATTTAATAATACACAAGATACGCCAATACTTTTTAGCATTCTAACGGTAACTTTTCCTGTATAAGAACCATTACCATATTCACTGACATCTTGGGCCCCAATTAAAAATTTTTTAGAATACATAACCGGTAAAAAACAAAAGGAAGGACAAACTATTAAATTTTCAATATCATTTAAATTATCTAAATTTTTTTTATAATCTAAAATTTCTTCAAGATTAAAATTAGCTTTTAAATTACATATCAAGTGTTTCAACTTCTTTTTCCTCCTCTTCTATTGGATCTAAGGCTATTAAATGTTCTTTAGCAATATATTCTAGAGTTGCTCCACCGCCACTAGAAGTATAAGTAAAGGCATTAGCATATCCTAAATTATTTACACTACTAGAAGCATCTCCACCACCAACAACAACAATTGCTTCACTAATTTTTAATAGTTTTAATAATTCTTTCGTTCCATTAGCAAACTTAACATTTTCATAAGCCCCAACTGTTCCATTCATAAAAATGGTTTCACTATTCATAATAATATCTGAAAATTTTTGTAAAGTTTTATTACCAATATCTAAAATAATATCATTATCAATTATTTTATTAATTAATTTATATTGGGCAAAATTAGGGTCATAAGTACTTCCTACAACAGCATCTAATGGTAAAACAAACTTTTCTTTATATTTTAATAATAAATCTTGAATTTTTTTAATTACTTTAGCATCATCAGTAGCAAGAGATTCACCAATATTAAAACCTAAAGCTTCTAAACAACTATTAGCAATACCTCCCCCACAAAGTAAATGGTCACATTTAGGTAAAAGATTTTCCATTAATTCTAGTTTATCATCAATTTTAGC
>CANQSC010000102.1 GCA_947626445.1 uncultured Bacilli bacterium | reverse complement strand
TTTTGACAAATCTTTGCATTATCTTCATTTTATCAGGCAGTGAAATTATTGCAAATCTGAATATGGGTCTTCACATTGTTCTATTGAATTAGGGTAACTTTTTCTAAGAATTTTTACTAATGGTACATTATACATAGTTGAATACTTCAAAGTTTCTTCATCTGGTTCATCATAACTAATTACAAAATCAGGTAAATATTTTCCCTTAATTCTTAATTCATTATAATGCTTATTTTTTAAAGTTCTATCATTTAATTCTTTCATGGTTACCCATTCTGGGCATTTTATATACGGCATAATATATTTACTATTTTTTTTATTATTACTAATTGAATCAAAAGAATTAATTTGAACAATATCTTCATTATTTACTTTAGTATAGCCAAACTTAATTCTACTATCCCCATAATACATAGATCTATTTTTTTCAGTAATTGTACTATAGCATTTTGTTTGGTTATTAAAATTTAATTCATCTGCATCCATACTTCTTACTAAAAATGCATAATTTTTCCCTTTATATATAATAGTTGGTAAAACTATCTTTCTATTATTTAATTCATATTCATTATAAACAATATCGTTATTTAAAGGATTACTAATTGATGATACGATATTTTCACGAGACTTTTTTATTACATTATCTAAAATTTCTAATTTAATTTTTTCAAGATTTATATTTTTATATTTAAAAAAGACTTCTTTAATATTTTTATTATAAATTATAACATTTATCATATCCTCTAAAAATTCTATTTCATGTATATCAACATTACTATTAATTAAAATTTTTAAATAGATTTTAAAGTCATCTTCAGAATCATTTAGATTTTTAATTATTTTATTTTTCATATTATTATATAATTTTATTTTTAACATTAATTTTTTAATAAGAGTTTTATTTTCAGTAACTAATTTAAGATCTTCTAAACAATTAGGATGATCAATAAATTTTTCAATAAATCGTTCATCATTTAAAATCTTTTCATCTAACTTATAACAACCACTTTTATTATAAAATATATCTATAAATCTATTATAATCTAATTTTATAGCACATATATCTCGTTCTTTAAAAATTTCTTCTTCCATTCTATTAATATATTGACTATATCTAAGTTTTTCTAAAATTAAAGAAATGTCATAATCATATTGTTGAATAGCTTTAGTAAGTAAATACTTACTGTCAGGATGTTTTAAATAGGCATGTATAACTTCCCCATTCACATTTTTTATTAATTTATTATAAACAGGTAAATATTTTGAATCTTTTAAATAAAAATTTAAAATTCTAAATAATAAATATATCTTTTCTATATTAGGAATACTTGAAAAAAAACAAGGATAAGAATCACTTACAAAATCAAAATCTTTTTCAAAATTTTTTCTTTTCATTTTTTGATATTCATCTGTTACTTTTTCACCAATATCTATTAAATTGTCATTATTAAATAATGGACTAATATCTGTTTTTAAAGAATAAACTACTCCATAAATTTTATCTAATTTATTTGTTGTTCTTAAAAATGTTTGAATTTCATCACTCATATATATTGTATTTAGTTTTTTATTATTTAAGTTTAAAATTTTTTTATAGATAATTTCTAAATTATTAGTATTTAATATAGTAATAATATTTTCTTTGTTGCTAAAAATTCTTTCAATTTGTTCAATTGAATAACTATCTTTATCATCTAATATTAAATTTAAGTCATAGTCCGAATATGTCCAATTTTTAATCTTTGTTTTATCATTAAATATTTCATAAATTCCTTTTTTCATCATTTTAAATATTTCATCATTATTTAGTTCTAAGAGTTTAGCCCTATTAATTTTATAATATATTAATTGTTTATCAGAAGATATACTACTAAATATTCTCGAAAAATGACTATAGTCTTTTAACTCTAAATAGTTATTTAATAAATTAAATAAAGATTTATTAAAAGATTTATTTTCTGATAATAATAATTTTATGATTTTATCATATTTAGCTGGTTGTGAATAATTTTTAGAAAGTAACTTAGCAAAAACCTTAGATTTTGTTAGTTTATCATAGGGAATTATAAAGCTCAATAAATTAGAGAATCTACCGTTATTATCAATAACTGTTAAACTATTATCGTCAAGAAAATAATCGATTACTTCATCAGAAAAACAATTATATAATTTACCAATTAATGACCCGTCAAAATTTTTTAAAAAAACTTCTTTAAAGTTATCATTAAAAATATATGTTTTTAATCTTTTTAATTCTGGCTCACTAATAATTACTTCATTTTTATAATCAACACTTCTATCTATTAAAGGCTTATAAAGTGCTGAACAATAGTATAAATTATTTATTTCTTTAAATTTATTGATAACATTTTCAGCATCTAAAAAGGTATTTTCACATGAGTTTGTAATATAAAAGTTAGAAAATATATCATCAAATATCATTTCTTTATTTTCTTTAGCAGTTTTTTTCAAATCATCTAAAATATAATCCAAAAATTCTTCATATAATTCTTCAGGAATAATTTTCATAAAACTTATAATACTTTTAATATTATTTTTAAAATTTAATTTTAAATAGGACATTATTTTATATAAACAGCTTTGTAAAGAATTTATTAATTTCACATTTGAAGAATTATTTTCCATTTCATAAATAATTTGTTTGACTGTATATTGAATATTATCCTCTAAAGTTAAAGTTCTAAAGAAAAATTCATTATCAAATAATTTTATTTTATTGGGATAAAAGTCACTTTTATATAATACTTTTTTAAATATATCTAAATTTATCATAGAAGTTATACATTTTTCATTAAAATAAAATTCTCTTAATTTATCACTATTTGCAGAAGCTATACATGCTAGAAAATCATTGTTATCATTTTCAATAATATAGTTTCTAACTTGATCATCAAGTAACATATTTATTACTTCTTCTTCATCAATCCTAGTTTTATATTTTTGACTAAATTTCTTAAATTCTTCAAGCATAAAAAAAATCTCCTTTTAATTATTGTTTATATTAACATACAATAATTAACAATTCAACTAGCAAAAAATATTG
>CANQSC010000101.1 GCA_947626445.1 uncultured Bacilli bacterium | reverse complement strand
GCAATTTTTAGGTTTTAACCATTTTTTTATTGTATAAATGGCTTTTTTAGAATCTCCCCACTTTGGAAACACTATCCTTTTTGGTGTTAGAGTTGACAAACACCCTTTAATGTTGTATACTATTGAATATTTTGAAGGGGGTTGTTTTATTATGAAAACAATTAAGTCCAAAATTATGGATATATTTAAGGAAATAAGTGAAGATAATTTACGTAGTTTTGCTGATCGAAAATATCTAAAAGAATATTTAGGAAGCATGCTTATTAATTATCGAAGAAAAAGCGATAAGAAAATAGTTATAAAGATTTATAAGACTAATGCTAAAAAAGGAACAGAAATATTTATAGGTAATACGATATATTTTTTAACTGTTGTTGATGGGGTAACGATTATTTATAATGAATATGGAAAGGCTGTTTCAATTAGTTTTGCTGATGGTTATGAATGGAATGGCGAGACATTTATAAGTGAAGAAGCTATTGCTTTAGAAAATAATTTTAGATTAAAATATCAAAATTTTATTAATGAAACAAAAAAATCTAATGATTTAGCAAAAATGTTTAATGAAAGTTATGAACTTTTAGATTTGTTAGCTAATACTACTTGCATCTGCGACACTACAAAAATATATAATAGTTTAAATTCGATCTATAATTATTTAGATAATTGTTTACATAGTAATATGGATACTTATTTTAATGATAAATTAAATAATGTTAAAGGCATCAATAATAATTTAGAAAAATATTTTAAACAAGAAAATGAAGTAGAAGGAGCTTTAAAATCATTAAAAGAATATTATAATTGGCTTTTAGATTTAGAAAGAGTTAATAAAAAAAGATTAAATTCTAAAGATCCATTCTTTAAATTAGTCAATGAAATGAAAAATCATATAAATAAATTATTTAATAAAATGACTATTAGTCAAAATGATTGGAATTTACTTGACTATTATCATGATGAAATTGAAAAAATGTTAGAAACTAAAGAAGAATTAACTACTAATTTTTCAACTAAAAATCGTAATACTGATGTAACAATTGAATTTATTGATTTAAATGATGATGAACCTAAAAATGATAGTGAATCAAAATCAAGAAAATTCTTTAAAAAAACTACTGTTGGTGAAAAAGCAGATTATTTAACTTTTAAAACTTTAAGAAAATATGGTGTTTATGATTATCAATTTAATGCTGAAAAAATAAGTGTTAAAAATGCTAAAAAAGAATTAAAGAAATTTAATAAGACTCAAAATAAATATGAAAAATTAATTAATAAAGACAGTAATAATGAAGTAGATGAAGTTAGTTATGAAGTTTATAATACAATTAGAGATGCTAAAGAAGATTTAGTTAATACTGGAATTCAAGATGAAAAGACTAGTGATGAAATATTTAATGAAACTTTAAGAAACAATTATGATCGTTCAGTATATTTAAAACGTCAACAAGATTTAAAAAAATCAGCAAGTAAAATTAGTAAAGTTAAAGATATTTTACAAAACGTGTCTAATGAAAATTTTGATAAAATAGTGGCAAATTATCAAAAAGTAAAAAGAAGATTAATTGGTTTAGGTGCCGGGATTTGTGCAGGTGCCTTAGCAATAACTTCATTTGGAGCAGGAGCTTATAAAAATTATCAAAATAATTTAAAAAATAATTCTTTAGTATATGAAAATGAAGATATTTCTATTTATGGAAGTGATAATCAAAAAGCAGAAACAAATATCAGCTATGAAACAAATTTAGTAGGTTTTGGAGCTGAAGTAAAAGAAATTGAATCAGAAACAACTAGAGAAACTGAGAGTATGGAAACAAATTTAGTAGGTTTTGGAGCTGAAGCAAAAGAAACTGAAACCGAAACAGCTAAGGAAACTGAAAGTATGGAAACAAATTTAGTAGGTTTTGGGGCTGAAGCAAAAGAAACTGAAACTGAAGCAACTAAAGAAACTGAAAGTATGGAAACAAATTTAGTAGGTTTTGGGGCTGAAGCAAAAGAAACTGAAACCGAAACAGTTAAAGAAACTGAAACTGAGACTAAAGCTGAAGAAACTGAAAAAATTGAAGTTGAAACCGAAATAAGTACTGAAAAAATATTAGACCATTTTGGTCTAGAAGAAGTAACAGTTGCTCCTGATGCAAACTTTAATATCGAAAGTATTGAAGTAGTTCCAACTGAAATTATGGAATTTCAATATGAAACAGAAATTTCAACTGAAGCACCTGAAGTAGAAGAAACATCATCAAAATTAAATGAAATTAAAGATGAAAAAGATTTATTAAATACTTATAAAAATGAATTACAAAATCTTGAAGCTTTACTTCCTCAAAGTAATATTGAATTAGAAAATGTTAGAAATATTGGTGATGTTGTTAATGTAACTATAGATGCTAATTTACAAAATGATGAATATTCTTTAATTAAACATAGTGAAGGACATCAATCAGTTTACAAAGATACATTACCAAGAGTAATATGTTCAATAATTATGAGTGATGGTAATAGTGGAATTATAACTAAAACTATGAAAGAAGCTGAAAGTTTATTAGAACAAGGTTACTATGTTGCCGGTTATGGAGTATTAAATCCATATTCTAAAGATGCAAGTAATATAGAAGGTTTCTTTGAAAGTGAAGATGTTGTAGGTTTAGTTAGAAAATAGGCTTGTAAAATTTTTACAAGTTTTTTTCATATATTTTTTATAGGTGATTTATTTTGAATAAGACTTCAATTATTATTCTAACTTATAATAATTTTTTATATACTAAAGAATGTATTGAAAGTATTAGAAAATATACTGATAAGAATACATATGAAATAATAGTTGTAGATAATAATTCTAGTGATGAAACAGTATCTTGGTTTAAGATGCAAAAAGATTTAAAAGTAATATATAATAAAGAAAATATTGGTTTTCCTAAAGGCGTTAATGAAGGGATTAAAAAAGCTCAAAAAGAAAATGATATATTACTTTTAAATAACGATACAATTGTTACTAGTAATTGGCTTATAAATTTAAAAAAAAAATCACTATTTGCACAGTGGTCTTATTAAGGATTTGGATTATTAAAAAAGTCTCTATATTTTAATTC
>CANQSC010000100.1 GCA_947626445.1 uncultured Bacilli bacterium | reverse complement strand
CCATCTACTAAAACATCTATATAATTTAAGGCATCTTTATCTTTTAAATTATCAAATAAAAAGCCTGACCATACCCAAACCGTTTTATCTGGGTATTTTTCTTTAAAAGCTTTAGCAAGCATTTTAGTTGCTTCAATATTTTTAGGATGCATTGGCTCACCACCTAAGATGGAAAGACCAGCAATGTGGTCTTTATTTGCTAATTCTAATACTTTATTAACAACATCTTGGTTAAATTCTAAGCCACCATTAAAATCATGAGTTTCAGGATTAAAACAATTTTTACATTTAAAAGCACATCCTTGTAAGAATATTGAAACTCTTACACCTGGGCCATTAGAAATATCCATTTTTCTTATTTTGTTGTATCTCATAATTAAGCATCCTTATTATCTAAGTGAATAACTCTTTCTTTAATTTCTTGAGTACGACCTTTGTTCCAGAAGTTAGAGCCAATATAACCACAAGTACGTCTAGCAACATTTAATTTAGCATGATCACGATTGCCACATTCTGGACAATACCATTCAAGATTATCATCGATTAAAATTTCACCAGTATATCCACATTCATGACAATAATCTAATTTAGTATTTAATTCAGCATACATGATTGTATCATAAATAAATTTAATAACTTCAATAACAGCATCTAAATTATTTGATAAGTTAGGTGTTTCAATATATGAAATTGCGCCTCCAGGACTTAATGCTTGGAATTCACTTTCTAATTTTAATTTATCAAAAGCATCAATTTCTTCAAATACTGGAACATGATAAGAATTAGTTATATAGTCACGATCAGTAATACCTTTTACAACGCCAAATCTTTCTCTTAAAGCTTTTGCAAACTTATAAGTTGTTGATTCAATAGGTGTTCCATAAACACTGTAATCAATGTTTTCTTTTTCTTTCCACATTTTGCAAGCTTCATTTAATTTTCTCATAACACTTAAAGCAAATTCTTTACCTTTACCATTATCAGTATGAGAATGTCCTGTCATATATTTAGTACATTCATATAGTCCTGCATATCCAAGTGAAATAGTAGAATAGCCATTATGTAGTAAATCATGAATAGATTCACCTGGTTTTAATCTTGCTAAGGCACCATATTGCCATAATATCGGCGCAACATCACTAGTCGCTTTACTAAGTCTTTTATGACGAATTTGTAAAGCACGATGACATAATTCTAGACGGTCATCCATAATCTTCCAAAATTCTTCTTCGTCCTTATCAGAACTTAAGGCAACATCAACTAGGTTAATTGTTACAACACCTTGATTAAATCTTCCATAATATTTAGGTTTACCATTTTCATCAACATATGGTGTAAGAAAAGATCTACAACCCATACATGGATAGCATTGACCATCGCCATTTTTATCAATTTTTAATTGTTTCATAATTTTTTCAGAGATATAATCTGGTACCATTCTCTTAGCAGTACATTCTGCTGCAAGTTTAGTTAAATACCAATACTTACTATCTTCATAAATATTATCTTCTTCTAAGACATATAGAAGTTTAGGGAAGGCTGGAGTAACCCATACTCCTTTATCATTTTTCATCCCTTCAATTCTTTGTTTTAAAACTTCTTCAATAATCATTGCTAATTCTTCTTTGTATTCAGTAGTTTCACCTAAATACATACAAACACTTAAGAATGGTGCTTGACCATTAGTAGTTGTCATTGAATTAATTTGATATTGGAATGTTTGAACACCATCTTTTATTTCTCTTGCCAAATCTTCTTTAGCATATTTTTCACAATCAGCTTTACTAAATTTACGAGCTTTATATTTATCTAAATAACGATTATAGCTATCTCTTACAAAAGGTGCTAGGTGAGTAAGAGTAATTGTAACCCCACCATATTGACTTGAATTAACTGCGGTAATTAATTGAGTTGCAATTGTCATAGCTGTTAAAAATTTATGAGGCTTTTCAATCATTACACCATTAATATTAGTACCATTTTGTAACATATCTTCTAAGTTAATTAAATCACAGTTGTGCATTGCATTTTGGGCAAAGTAATCGGCGTCATGGAAATGAATAATACCTTCATCATGAGCTTTAACGATATCTTCAGGAAGTAAAAATCTTCTAGTGATATCAGTACTAGTAATACCTGCCAAATAATCTCTTTGGGTAGTAATTATTTTAGCATTCTTATTAGAATTTTCTGTATTCCAATATTCACTTTCCCCATCAATTAATTCTTTAATAGCTAAGTCAGTTGTATTACTTTTTCTAACTAATTCTCTAGTATAACGATAAGTTATATATTTTTTAGCTAAAGCATATTTACCAATACTCATTAGTTTTTGTTCAATAATATCTTGAATATCTTCAACAAGCATTCTTTTTTTACCTAATTTTTCAATATATTTAATAATATTTTTAATTTGAGTAGGAGATGCTTGATCTTCTTCTTCAACTTCCATATTTGCTTTCATAATAGCATTTTCAATTTTTTCAGGACTATAATCAACCATATGTCCATCACGTTTAATTATTTTCATAATTTACTGCCTACCTTTCTCTAACCTGAACTCAGTATAGCACTTTATTAAAAAACTTCATTGTTGCAATTGCAACATTTTACAAAAAATGTTATTATTTTTTTAGGAGGCCGTAAAATGATAAATCCATTTCAAAATATAAGCCCCAAAAACCGGGAAAAATTACTTTACACTTTAGAGTCAAGTCGTTTAACATTCCCTAAAAATGAACTAATTCTTTCTAATATTAATCAAGGAAATATTATTGGAATTGTTATTAAAGGAATGATGCAAATAATTAAAACTGATTATAATGGTACTAGAACAATAATTGAAGAATTAGAAGAAAATGATATTTTTGGTACCATTATCTCCCCACTTTCTAATGAGTATGATATTTTAACTAAAGAAGAAAGTACCGTCTATATTATTGATTATGATGAAATAAAAAAATTAGACTTAGAAAATAAAAGTTATTATAATCAATTTATTAAAAATTTATTAGAAATTATTATTTTAAAAATTGAAGAAAGAAATAATCGGATTGAAATTCTTACTAAAAAAACAATAAGAAATAAACTCTTAGAATATTTTAATATTGAATCTAAAAAAAATGGTTTAAGAGTTATTAACTTACCATTTAATTTTACTGATCTAGCAGATTATTTAGCAATTGATCGAAGTGCAATGTCAAGAGAATTAAAATATTTAAAAGAAGAAGGTTTTATTGAAATAAAAAATCATAAAATTACACTTTTATATGACAAATATTAAATTATTAGTTATAATTATTTTAAGGATGTGATTT
>CANQSC010000099.1 GCA_947626445.1 uncultured Bacilli bacterium | reverse complement strand
GTAATAGTATCACCTTTTTTATGACCAATTACTGCTTTACCAATTGGACTTTCATTTGATATTTTATTTTCTAAAGGATCTGCTTCCATAGAACCTACTAATTCATATTCTTCAGTTTCACCATCATCATATAAGATAACTATTTTAGAACCAACATTAGCAGCACCTTTACTACTTCCTTCGGCAATAGTACTATGTTCTAATTTAAATTCTAATTCTTTAATACGAGCTTCAACTTGAGCTTGTTCATTTCTAGCAGCATCATAATCAGAATTTTCAGATAAATCTCCTTGAGCTCTAGCATCTTTTAAATCTTTAATAACTCTAGGTCTTACAACTGTTTTTAATTCATTTAATTCTTGTTCAAGTTCTAAGTACCCATTTGGTGTTAAAATAATTGTTTCTTCATTTTGCATTTAAAATTCATCTCTTTCTATAAATTTTTATACTTGCTAATATTACAATATTTATGCTTATTTGTCAATCTTTATCCGCATCATATCGTATTTTTTTAGCAAAAAGTCTACTTTTAGCTTAACAATCATCTTCGGATGATTAGCACATAAAATAATATTATTATCTACATCATATATTTTATTAATTTTATAAGAAATAGTTTCCATGTGAGGGCCAAAAAATTCAACTATATCCCCTTTTTTAAATAAATTACGTTCTTCAATAGTTGCCATTTTACTTTTTTCGTCATAATCTAGTACTAAACCTAAAAAATCTTGATTAGACTCCTCTACTCTTCCTAAAAAATATTGACCATTTTCATCAGGTAATTTATTTAAAAATTGGGGAGCTGATTCTCTATTAGCACATCTATTTAAAACTTTTAAATAATATTTACTATCTTCAATTGTTAATTCATTATTAAGTAATTTATCAATCATTCTTCGATAACATAAAATAATGGTCGCCAAATAATAAATACCACGCATTCTACCTTCAATCTTAAAAGAATTAACTCCTAAATCAATCATTTTTTGCATAAAAGGTATTAAATTCAAATCTTTACTAGACATACTAAATACTTGTTCATTTGATGTATTAAAAGTCCAACGACATACCTGAGCACATCCTCCCCGATTAGCATCTCGATTAGTTAGAACATTAGACATAATACAACGACCAGACATACTAGTACACATAGCTCCATGAATAAAACATTCCAAATCTAAATTAGTTTCTTCTTTAATTTTTTTAATATCTTCTTCATTAGCTTCTCTTGCTAAAACAATTCTTTTAACATTATAGTTTTGATAAAATTTTGCTGCATATTGATTTAAAACACTAGCTTGAGTTGACAAATGTACTTCTAAAGGAATATTTTCACTCTTAATTAAATCAAGAACATATAAATCACTAGCAATAATTGCATCTATACCTATTTTACTTAAATTAATTAAATATTCTTTTAGCTCATCTAAATCTTCATTATGTAAAATAATATTAACTGTTACATAAACTTTTTTATTAAGACTATGAGCATAATTTACAGCTTCTTTAATTTCATCTAAAGTAAAATTTTTAGCATTAGCTCTTAAGCTATATTTTTCTCCTCCAATATAGACAGCATCAGCCCCATATAAAAAAGCTATTTTTAATTTTTCTAAATCTCCTGCTGGAGCAAGTAATTCAATCATAAAATCACCTACTTTAATTTAAACACTGTTTTTTGTTCTAAAAATCTAGTTGTACTATTATTTATTTTATTTTCTTCAAAAGCCTTAATTAATTCTAACGTATCTAAATTAGTATGAAAAGAATTAATTAAAAAAGCGAAAACATTTTCTTCATTTTGCAAAATACTAGCATTATAAATTTTATCATCATATAAAACCGTTCCATACTCATTTTCAATACTTATAAATGGCATTTTAGTAACTGTTTCTTCTAGATTTAATTCTTTATTTATTTCATAATTAAAATGTTTAGCATAATTAGAATTTAAAGTCCTTCTTGTATACATATAATTTAAATGTCCTAAACCATACAAGATAACTTTTTTATTAGCCATTTTAAGAATTTCTTTAGTTTCTTCTAAGGTTATATCAGGTGAAATAACTACTGAATCAACTTTTTTTAAATAAGCATTAATAGTTTGATAATTACAATTAGCATGTAAGGCATATAATATTTTTTCTAATTTTAAATCTTTAATTAATTCATATACACCCATATCTTCAAAAATAATTCCTTTAATATTATTAGGTATTTTTTCTAAAATATTTTGTAATCTTTTAATATCACTCGTATCTAATAAGCGATTTAAATAAAGATAAGCATTATCAATCTTTATTTCATCTAATTCATAAGTTTTATTAAAACCAACACAAAAAGAAGATAATGGAAATACATAATTAACATTATCATATTCTTTTAAACTAATACTTTCACTAACAATAACTAAATACTTAAGCGACTTCATCTTTTTTAACACTTATACTTAAACCATCACCAACATCATAAAATTTAGTTGTATATTCTTCATTAGTATTTAAAAATTCAATATAACTTTCGATTTTCTTAACTAATTGGCGAAGATTTTTACTTTCTATTTCATCGGAATGACCAACATAACCATGGAATTTTAAATTATCAGTTATGATTGCTCCACCAGGAGCTAAAAAATATTTATATTTTTCAAAAAATTTCATATTTTGGCCTTTAGCTGCATCAATAAAAATTAAATCATATTTATTTTCTTCTGATAAATTTAAATCTAAAGCATCTTGAAATACCACATTAACTTTTTGGTCAAAACCACATTTTTTAACGTTTTTTAAACATTCCATATAATTAGTTTCATCTTTTTCAATAGTTGTTACTTTAACATCAGGATGACTTGAAGCCATTAAGATTGCTGAATAACCTATAGCTCCCCCTATTTCTAAAATATTTTTATAATTATTGGTTTTAATAAACTTCATTATAAATGCTATCGCATCATTTCTAATAATTGGCACATTATGTTCTTTAGCATAAGTTTCCATTTCTAAGATTAAATTTTTCATTTTCATACACTACTTTCTAAATACAACCATTAGTTGATAACTCTGTTGTTTTAGCATAAAATTCATCAGCCGTAGTTAAAAAAGTTATCTCTCCTGTACAAGTATTAGCTACAAAGTAATAATAATTAGTTGCACTAGGATTTAAAATAGCTGTAATACTTGATAATGATGGACTACAAATTGGTCCAATAGGTAGTTTACCATTCATCGTGCCATTCGTCAATCTCGTATTATAAGGATTATCCCCATTTAAAACTTCCCAAGTTTCGGAATCTTTACCCATTTCCTTTTTAGCCCCATAAAAAGCTGTAACATCACTACCTAAACTCCAATTCTCAGCAAGTCTTTTATAAAATACTTGAGCAACTGTTTGTCTTTCCTCATCACTATTAGCTTCTTTCTCAACAATAGATGCCAA
>CANQSC010000098.1 GCA_947626445.1 uncultured Bacilli bacterium | reverse complement strand
TTATTGAATTATCAATACTTCTTATTTAAAATGTCTGATAATAATTTTTGTCTGATAAAACGTGCCACGCATTCTTTGTATGAAAATAACCTTAATGCCTAATCTTGTGAAAAGGTAAAAAGGTTATTTTTTCTTTTTATTATATTTTTTCTCTAACAACTTTGCTGTTTCTGTCTTTGCATTATATATTGCTAAATAAGTAAATAATTCATAAATTGCCATTATTATAAAAAAACATATTATCAATATTGGATTTTGAGTAATGTCATTTTTAAAGCATTCTATTCCTTGTATAATTAAATATATTCCAAAGAAAATGAACGTTGTATTGCTTTTGATTCTTCAGTATCATCATTTAATCCTCTTGCACTCCATTTTTGAATTATTGATAATAATACAACTAATAGAAAAGGAACAATAATCCAATACAATGTATAATCATATTTGTCCTTTAAAACTAATGTTAAAATTAAACTAACTATCATAAATATATTTAACAATATAATTACAAAATTTCTAATTTTATTCTTCCTTTGTTGCATATTTATTTCTTTCCCTTATTTTTAAACTTTGAATAAGTGACAATTTCTTTTGATAAATTTACTTGATATTCAGTATCTTCTATTGTATGTACTAAAAGTTCTTCTTCTGCATCAGAGGAAAAATCTTTTTTGCTATACATGACTTAACTAAATTATTTGAATTTTCAATACTTCCTAACCATTTATTTCAGCTTCATTAAGTTCATTTAAATTCATTTTTTGTAATAATCTTTGATAAAAGGATTTAAAGGACTAACTCCCATCCCTAAATCAATTTTATACATCATATCATTATAATTAATATTGATATGTCTACTAATCTTTCTTAACATTTTAGGATTTGGTATTGGTATCTCTCCTGATTCAGTTTTAGATAATTGAGCATTACTTATATTAGCCATATTAGCAAGTTGTCTTTGAGAAATATGTTCTTTTTCTCTTGCTTCGGCGATTATTTCACCGATATTTTTTTCTTGCATTTTGAAACACCACACGAATACATAACACCATAAATGTTAAATAAAATCAACACTTAAAGCACAAATGTTAAGAAAATCTTTTAGCAAAAATAAAAGAGCTACTTAAGCTCTTGATTTCCTTCATGGCGCTTGATGTAGGACTCGAACCTACGACCCAACGGTTAACAGCCGTTTGCTCTACCGACTGAGCTAATCAAGCAGTACATTTAGATTATATATATATTTTTATTCTTTGTCAACAAAAATATACCAATTTTTTTGTAAAATTTTTACGAAGCGTTTGACTAGATAACAAGTGATTATTATAATATAAATTTGTGGTGAGAAAGTGTTATAACTGTTTAAAAACATATATTTTTTAAAAATTTAAGAAAGGAAAAAAATTATGCTAGAATTAAAAAATATTAAAAAAAGTTATAAGACTGGTGATTTTATACAACATGCTTTAAAAGGGGTAAATCTTAAGTTTCGTAAAAATGAATTTGTAGCTGTTTTAGGACCTAGTGGTTCTGGGAAAACAACTCTTTTAAATATTATTGGGGGACTAGATCGTTACGATGAAGGTAATTTAATTATCAATCAAAAATCGACTAAATATTTTAAAGATGGGGATTGGGATTCATATCGAAATAATTGTATTGGATTTATTTTTCAAAGTTATAATTTGATTAGTCATATGGATATTTTATCTAATGTTGAAATGGGTATGACTTTATCAGGTATTTCAGCTAAGAAAAGAAAACAAAAAGCAATTCTAGTTTTAAAAAAAGTTGGTTTAAAAGATCACATACATAAAAGACCAAATCAATTATCAGGTGGTCAAATGCAAAGGGTAGCTATTGCAAGAGCCTTAGCAAATGATCCAGATATTATTTTGGCAGATGAACCAACTGGGGCTTTAGATTCTAAAACTAGTATGCAAATTATGGATTTAATTAAAGAAATCGCTAAAGATAAATTAGTTATTATGGTAACTCATAATTCTGATTTAGCTAATACTTATGCTAACCGGGTAATTGAAATGAAAGATGGCGAGATTATAAGTGATTCAAATCCTCTTAAAGAAAAGGAAGAAAAAGATGTTTATCAAATTAGAAAAACTAGAATGAACTTTTTTACGGCTCTTCATTTATCACTTAATAATATTAGAACTAAAAAAGGAAGAACTTTACTTATGGCTTTTGCTTCATCAATTGGTATTATTGGAATTTCTTTAATTCTTAGTTTATCAAATGGCTTTGACGAGCAAATAGACCTTTTTGAAAAAAATACTTTAAGTGCTTTACCGATTACGATTAGTAAACAAAGTATGAATTTAGATGAAGATGTCATAGCAATGCAAGAAGAAATGACAAATATGGAAGAATCTTATCCTGATATTGATTACGTTATTCCAATTAAGAATATTGAAGAAAAATATGTTCATAGTAAAGTTTTAACGAAAGACTATGTAAATTATCTTAATAAAATAAACAAAGATGATGTTATTGGAATTAATTATATCTATCCAATGGGATTAAATATCTTACAAAAAGTAAATGGAAAAGTTAAACAAATTCCCAAAACAAACTTAAACATCACAACTTATCCTCATTCATTAGAAGATAAGAAAAGCATTATTGAAGAACGCTTTGATATTCTTATTGGCCGAATGCCTACTAGTAAAGAAGAAGTAATTTTAGAAGTTGATAGTAAAAATCAAGTCTCAAAAAATTTATTAGAAGTGTTAGGCTTTACAACTGATGATAATATTAATTTTAAAGAAATTTTAAATAGCCAAATTACTTTAGTATTAAATAAAGATTATTATCAAAGTCTTGGTAATTATTATGTTCCTAAACAAGATTTAAATAGTTTATATGAAAATAAAGATAATCTTATTTTAAAAGTAGTGGGTATTGTAAGATTAAAAGATGATTATCCTAGTATGGTATCAGCGCCAGGAATATATTATAGTAATGATTTACAAAATTATTTAATTAATATGAATAAAGAATCTAATATTGTTAAAGCTCAGAAAGATGCTGATTATAATGTGATGACTGGTGAAAAATTTGATTTAACAACTAAAAATGGTAAAGAATTAAAAGAAAATATTTTAGGTTATTTAGGTGATGATATTGAACCATCAATGATAGAAATTCATCCTAAAGATTTTTCTAGTAAAGAAAATGTTGTTAAATATTTAGATGAATATAATGAAGGTCAAAAAGAAGATGATAAAATTTTTTATGTTGATCAAGCTAAATTAATGAGTTCGCTATCAAGTAATATTATGGATGCTATTACAATTGTTTTAGTGGCATTTAGTTCAATATCATTAATTGTATCTTGTATTATGATTGGGATTATTATGTATATTTCTGTTTTAGAAAGAACTAAAGAGATTGGAATTTTAAGAAGTCTTGGAGCTCGTAAAAAAGATATTACGAGAGTCTTTAATGCTGAAACCTTTATTATTGGTTTGAC
>CANQSC010000097.1 GCA_947626445.1 uncultured Bacilli bacterium | reverse complement strand
ATTTTTTTCATTTCCTTTTACTTCAAAAAACAAAGCGTAACTTACTCCTAAGACGATTATTACTAAACATATTACAACATAAGCTATAACTTTTGTTTCAGTTTTTAATACACTACCAACTTTTTTATCTTTCATTTTCATCACCATATATTATATCAATAATATCATATTTTTATAATAAAAACTATCCTTTTGTATAATTTATTTTCATCTATCCATAATAAATTTAGGTGATAAGGCATGAAAAAACTTAAACTTTTTTTTAAAATATCATTTTTCTGTTTTTTATCTTTTCTTGTTTTATATATTGGAATCTATATTTATGCCTTTTTTTCACCTAAATTAGAATTAACTAATCTTGGTAAGATTTTTATATATGATCAAAATGAAAATATGATATATCAGGGTTCTGGTTCAAGTGACTGGATAAGTTTAAATGATATATCAGACAATCTAAAAAACGCTGTTATAAGTGTTGAAGATAAAAATTTTTATAATCATCATGGCTTTGATTACTTAAGAATCATCAAAGCTTTTTATTCGTTAATTAAAAATAAATCTATTACAGAAGGTGCCTCAACAATTTCTCAACAATATATTAAAAATATGTATTTAACTTTTGATCAAACTTGGTCTAGAAAAATAGAAGAAGCTTTTTTAACAATTGAATTAGAAGTTCATTATTCTAAAGATAGTATTTTAGAAGGCTATTTAAATACGATTAATTATGGTGAAGGAAATTATGGTATAGAAGATGCTAGCCGTTATTATTTTAACAAAAGTAGTAAAGATTTAACTTTAGAAGAAGCCATTATGTTAGCAGGTATTCCTAAAAATCCTAGTAATTTTAATCCCGTAAGTGATTATGATGAATGTATAAAACGGGCTAAAATAGTGGCTAAAACAATGGTTAAAAACGGTTATATAACTGAAGATGAATATAATAATCTATATAAAAATCATATTAATATTTATGGTAAAAGACGCCAAAACAACAGTCAAATGATTATGTATTATCAAGATGCCGTTTTAAATGAATTAGAAAGTATTAAACAAGTTCCTAAGTCTTTAATGGAATCAGGTGGTTTAAAAATTTATACTGTTTTTGATATGGATGCTGAACAAAAAATGGAAGAAAATATTTTAAACGAAATGGGTAGTCAAAATGATTTAGAAGTTGCTAGTATGATGATTAATCCAAAAACCGGTGGTATTATAGCTTTAACGGGAGGATTAAACTATGCAAAAAGCCAATATAATCGGGCAACTCAAGCTAAAAGACAAGTCGGTAGTACGATGAAACCTTTTCTTTATTATGGAGCTTTAGAAAATGGTTTAGTTTCTTCCTCTTTATTTAAAAGTGAACCTACAACTTTTAATTTTGCTGATAATAAAACTTACTCACCAAATAATTATAATCAGATATATGCCAATAAAGATATAACCATGGCCGCAGCTATAGCTTATTCAGATAATGTCTATGCTGTTAAAACTCATCTATTTTTAGGAATGGATACTTTAACAAAAACTGCCAAAAGAGCTGGCATTATAGAAGACTTACCAGAAAATCCTAGTCTTGCTTTAGGAACAACGGAATTAAGTATGTTTGATTTTGCAAATGGTTATCAAACTTTAGCTAACAATGGTGATAATCTTGATTTATTTTTTATTAAAAAAGTTGAAGATTTAGAAGGTAATATTTTATATGAACGAAAACTAAAACATGATTATGTCTTAAATAGTAATGATGTTTATATCTTAAATGAAATGTTAACAAGTACTTCTAATTCCGCTTTTAATGATTACACTACACCAACGGCTTTATCCCTAGCTAGTCGAATGAGTAGAAAATATGCTTTAAAAACGGGAACTACTAATACCGATTCTTGGAGTGTTGGTTATACTCCTGATTTATTAATGCTTGTATGGATTGGTAATGATGAATCAAAAGAAATTGATTCTAAAGCCAGTGTTTATGGTAAAGAAATATGGTTAAATACGATGGAAGATTATTTAGAAAATAAAGATGAGCATTGGTTTACTAAACCAACTAATGTTATTGGTGTTGTTAAAGACGCTATTAATGGGGAAAATAATTTGCAAAGTAAAAACAATACTTTATTTTATTTTGTAAAAGGTAGTGAACTTGCAATTCCAATAAATGAAGGCGAAAAAAAAAGTAATTAATTTTACTTTTTTATATTGATAGTAATTTGATATGAATCTTCTAAATCAATTTCATCGATGTTAATATTAAACCCTTTACTTTCTAAATTAGTAACGCTAGTTCTAATTTCATTAATAGCCGTTT
Source organism: uncultured Bacilli bacterium (assembly GCA_947626445.1). Lineage (GTDB taxonomy): Bacteria > Bacillota_I > Bacilli_A > RF39 > UBA660 > Ventrenecus. The sequence continues at coordinate 1,197 of CANQSC010000097.1, read as the reverse complement.
TTAAATCCATTCCGTTTTCTTCTTTTTTCTTTTCTTCAAAATTGGGTTCTAAATTCCCAATCAAATCAATCGGGTCTACTAATTCTTCAGTATTTACTGGTTTAATTTCTTCAATATCATTATTTGAAAAATTACTTTCATCAAATAATAAAGGTGTTATCAAATTATTATTATTTACTTCAAAATCATCTAATGTTTCTATTTCTTCACTTACTGGTTGTTCTACTTTAAAAGTTGGTTCTTCAGTTTCAGGTTCTAAATTCATGCTCATATTAGCAGCTTCATCTTCTAAGAAATTAAAAAATTTGTTAGGTGGTTTGACTCCACCTTCATTATCATCTTCAGCACCTTCTTTTGATTCTTTTTTATCTATTTCATCCATTATATTAGCATCTTTTCCTATTACATCTTCTTTAATTTCCACAGAATCTCCTCCTTTTAATTTCTTTAATTCTAAATCTAACTGTCTAACGGTCATTCTTTTAGCAATTATTTTTTTTAACCATTCATTTTGTTCTTCTTTAGACAAAGAAATTAAACTTCTGGCATGTCTTTCACTTATTTTTTCGTTTAATAAAGCATCTTGGACTTCATCACTTAAGTTAAGTAAGCGTAGTTTATTAGCAATCGTACTTTGACTTACACCCATTTTTTCAGCTAAATCTTTTTGAGTTAAATATCCTCTATCTAAAAGATTCTTATATGATTTAGCTTCTTCTATTGAAGTTAAATTTCTTCTTTGAATATTTTCTACTAAAGCAATTTCAGCGCTTTGATTATCATCAATATTAGATATGATAGCTGGTACAGTTTTTAATCCTGCCATGACACTAGCTTTATATCTTCTTTCACCAGCAATGATTTCATATTTATTTCCTAATCTTCTTAAAACTAAAGGTTGAATAACCCCATGTTGTTTTATTGAATCAGATAATTCTTTTAATCCTTCTTCATCAAAAGCTAAACGAGGCTGAAAGCGGTTAGGGATTATATCTTCTATAGAAATTTGTTTAATATTTTCTTCAGTGTTCACTTTATTCACCCACTTCTTTATTCTTATCTAATTCTATCAATTTTTTTTAATTTTAGCAACTACAAATCAGTTATTGTTAGTCCTTTTTTGTAACTATTCAGACTAAGTCATGCTAAAACGAGAGCTTTATAAAGAACGGCTCTCTTTTTAGTCAAATAAAGTTT
>CANQSC010000096.1 GCA_947626445.1 uncultured Bacilli bacterium | reverse complement strand
GTATAACAAAAAAGCCTCGAAGAGGCTAATGATTTTATAAAATTGATGTAATCAATTTTTAAAATCTTTTTTTATTAATTAAAATTAGTGGAAAAAAGGCAAAAAAATAGTTGCATTTCATAAATATTTATAGTAGAATTAATTTTGTATGACGGCATTGATACGCGAAGTTGCTGATACACGAGGCAGTGTTGTAAACTTTTATCAGGTAATTTGCGTGGAGCAAGTATATACAAAGATATATGCGAAAGGAGGCATTTTTGTGTCAAAAGAACGTGTTAGAATCAATTTAAAAGCCTTTGATGCTAAAATTTTAGATTTAGCAGCTGGTAAAATTGTTGAAACAGTTAAAAGATTAGGTGGTAATGTATCTGGACCAGTACCTCTTCCAACTGAAATTGAAAGAGTAACTGTTCTAAGAGCAGTACATAAATACAAGGATTCTCGTGAACAATTTGAAAGCCGTACTCATAAGAGATTAATTGATATTTTAAATCCTAGTAAAGAAATTGTTGATGCCTTATCACACTTAGATTTACCAAGTGGTGTCGACATTAAAATTAAAACTGGTAAATAAAAAAGAAAGGAAAGAGTAAAATGAAAGGAATCTTAGGACGCAAAGTTGGAATGACTCAAGTATTTACTAAAAATGGTAAATTAATTCCTGTAACTGTTATAAGTGTTGAACCTAATGTTGTAATGCAAGTTAAAACAGTTGAAACTGATGGATATAATGCAATTCAACTTGGCGTAGTTGACAAAAAAGAAAAAAAGGCAAGTAAAGCAAGTGTTGGTCATGCTAAAAAAGCTAATACGACTCCTAAGCGCTTCTTAAAAGAAATTAGAAATGTTACTGAAAACTATTCTCTTGGAGATGTGCTTAAAGCGGATACTTTTAGTGCTGGTGAGGTTGTAGATGTAACAGGAACTAGTAAAGGAAAAGGTTTTACTGGTGTAATTAAAAGACATGGTCAAAGTCGTGGACCGGAAACTCATGGTTCAAATTATCATAGAAGACCTGGTTCAATGGGTACAATGTTACCAAAAAGAGTTTTAAAAGGTAAAAAATTATCTGGACATATGGGCGTTGAAACTGTAACAATTCAAAATCTTGAAATTATCGAAGTTAATCCTAGTGAAAATTACATTTTAGTAAGTGGTAATGTTCCAGGTGCTAAAAATTCATTAGTTTTAATTAAGAGTGCAGTTAAAAATAATCATAAAGTTGAAGATAAAGAAATTATTTATTATGTCGAAGAAAATGTTGTTGATGAAGTTGTAGAAGAAACATCTGTTGATACTTCCAAAGAAAATGCAACAGAAACAACAGAAGAAGTTAAAGAACAAGAAGAAAATACAGTAGAAGAAAAAGCAGAAGATACTGCTACAGAACAATAGGATCAAGGAGGAAAATATGGCAAAGTTAGAACTTAAAAATTTAAAAAATGAAAAAGTTAAAGACATCACATTAAATGATTCTATTTGGAAAGTAGAAGTAAATGATGATGCTTTAAAGAAAATGATTCGTTTACAATTAGATTCACTTCGTCAAGGAACTCACAAGACTAAAACTCGTAGTGAAGTAAGTGGCGGTGGAAGAAAACCTTGGAAACAAAAAGGAACAGGACGTGCAAGACAAGGTAGTATCCGTGCTACTCAATGGCGTGGTGGCGGAATTGCTGGAGGTGTAACTCCACGTGATTATAGTTTTAAAATTAATCGTAAAGAAAGAGTTTTAGCTATTAAAAGTGCTTTAGCTGATAAACTTGCTAATAAAAGCATTGTTGTTTTTGAAAATTTAGATTTAAAAACTGCTAAAACTAAAGATTTAAAAGAATTAATTAAAAATTGCAATTTAGAAGGTAAAGTTTTATTTGTTACTAAAGATGATTGTGAAAATTTATATTTAGCTAGTCGTAATTTAGGTTATACATATCATCTTATGGCTGATCAAATTAATGTCTATGACATTGTAAATGCTGATACTTTAGTATTAGACGAACAAGCCGTTAAGGCTATTGAGGAGGTGATGCTCCATGCGTAATCCTGATATTATTTTAGGACCAGTTATAACCGAAAAAAGTTATACGGAGCAACAAAAGGGAGTATATACTTTTAAAGTAGTTCACAATGCTACAAAAACTCAAATTAAAAATGAAATTGAAAAACATTTTGGTGTTAAGGTATTAAATGTTAATACTTTAAACACTAAATCTAAAAAAAGAAGAGTAGGAAAATATACTGGTAAAACTAAAACATATAAGAAAGCAATAGTAACCTTAGCTCAAGGTTCATCTATTGAAATGTAAGGAGGAGTAATTTATGGCAATTAGAAAATATAAACCTACGACTAATGGTCGTAGAGGAATGTCTACTTTAATGAATGAAGAACTTACAAATTCTCGTCCTACAAAATCTTTATTAAAAACTAAAAGTAAAACTGGTGGACGTAATAATCAAGGAAAACTTACTGTTCGTCACATTGGTGGAGGAGCTAAAAGAAAATATCGGGTAATTGATTTTAAAAGAAATAAATTTGGTGTTACTGGTAAAGTTGCAACTATTGAATATGATCCAAATCGTAATGCTAATATTGCTTTAATTAATTATCGTGATGGTGAAAAACGTTATATCATTGCTCCTAAAGGATTACAAGTTGGAATGATTATTGAAAATGGTCCAGAATCTGATATTAAAGTTGGAAATGCTCTTCCACTTCAAAATATTCCAGTTGGTACTGTTATTCATAATATTGAATTAAATCCAGGAGCTGGTGCTAGTCTTTGTCGTAGTGCAGGTGCTAGTGCTCAAATTCTTGGTCGTGATGGTAAATATGTTATGGTTCGTTTACAATCTGGTGAAACAAGAAAAATCTTAGGAACTTGTATGGCAACTATTGGTGTTGTTGGTAACGAAGATTATGAACTTGTTAACATTGGTAAAGCAGGACGTACTAGACATATGGGTATCAGACCAACAAACCGTGGTTCCGTTATGAACCCTAATGACCATCCACATGGTGGTGGTGAAGGACGTGCTCCTGTTGGACGTAAGAGTCCAATGACACCTTGGGGTAAACCAGCCCTTGGTTATAAAACAAGAAAAAATAAGAAAGCTTCTGACAAACTTATTGTTAGTCGTAGAAAGAAATAGGAGGACATATGGCTAGAAGTTTAAAAAAAGGACCTTTTGCAGATGAATATCTATTAAAAAAGGTTGATAAATTAAATGAAGAAAATAAAAAAGAAGTTATTAAAACTCATTCTCGTCGTTCTACCATTTTCCCTAGTTTTGTAGGACATACTTTTGCTGTTCATAATGGAAAAGATTTTATTCCTGTTTATGTAACAGAAGATATGGTTGGACATAAATTAGGTGAATTTGCGGCTACTCGTAAGTTCGGCGGACATGCAGGTTCAAAGTAGGAGGTTTATAGATGGAAACATATGCAATTCATAAAAGTGCTATGGTAGCGCCTAGAAAAGCAAGAATGACTATGGATTTAATTCGTGGTAAAAA
>CANQSC010000095.1 GCA_947626445.1 uncultured Bacilli bacterium | reverse complement strand
ATGTTCTTAATTTTTGGTTTATCTTATTTAGATATTCCATATAAAAAATGGCTTTCATATATTTGGAAATTTGTTGTAGCCATGTTAGTAATTTTACTTTTAATTTTTGCATTATTAACATATTTATAAAATTAAAAGTTATTAATAAAAAAAGAATTTGTGAATTGCAAATTCTTTTTTTTAAAACATTTTTTTCTTTTTTAACCATATAGCAATTAGTACTGAGATAGCTATGGAAATGCAAAGAATTATAAAATAAGCATTAGAATTACTAGCAATCGGAAGTTTAACATTCATTCCATAAAAACTTGATATCATTGTTGGAATAGATAGAACAATTGTAATACCTGCTAAAAATCTCATAGCGACGTTTAAATTATTAGATATAATTGTACTATATGTTTCAATTGTTGAATCTAAAATTTCACGATAAATATTACATAATTCAATACATTGTTTAAGGTCAATAATTGTATCTTCTAAATATTCTAAATCTTCTTTATAAATATCAATAACATATTCTTTACTAATTTTTTCTAGAACTGTATTATTATATTTTAAAGAAGTAATAAAATATAATAAAGATTTTTGAATATTTAATAAACCTAGTAGTTGTTTATTGCTAGTAGAATTTAAAAGACCTTTTTCTTTATTTTCAATACTTGATTCTATTTCTTTTAAAGCATTAGTATACTCTTTAGAAGTTTCTTCTAAAATTTGAATAAAGAACCTACTTTTTTTAGCGGTATAAAAATTGGTTATTTCATTATTGATAAACTTATTTAATAATGGGGTTTCTTTTAAGGATACCGTTATAATATGTAAATCATTACAAATAATTATTCCTAAAGGATAAGTATTAAATTTTGTTTGAGTTTTATAAGGTATATCAATAACTATTAAGACACAATCTTCTATTTTTTTAATTTGAGGAAGATTTTTTTCAACTAATACTTCCTTTATAATTCTTTCTTCAATTTTAACCTCATTAGCAACTTGTTTTATTTCTTCTTTAGTAGGATTAATTAAGTTAATCCAAGAATCTTTTTCAATGTTAGATAATTCTTTTAAGTTTAAATCATTATCTGTATTTTTATAAATCTTAATCATCTATTTTCCTTCTTTCTATTTTAATTATAACTTAAAAATAAAATAATTGTAAAAATTAATAAGCACTTTACATGATAATTCCCTATTATTTTTCGTTAAAATAAGGTATAATAATTTTAGAGGGTGAGAAATTATGAACTTAGGAATTAATGGTTCTAATATTCCATTTATTATCTTAACAACTTTTATATCTAGTTTAATTTTAGTGCCTGTTATGAAAAAAATTGCTTTACATATTGGTTCTGTTGATTATCCTGGTAAACATCATACCAATAAAAAACCAATACCTACTTTAGGTGGTGTTGCAATCTTTTTTTCCTTTTTACTAGGATATATGATTTTTGCCCGTAGTAGTGTGGAAATGATTGCCATTTTAGTTGCGAGTTTTATAATTTTATTTACAGGAATGGTTGATGATATAAAACCAATAAGTGCTAAATATCAATTAATTGGCCAAGTAATTGCTTGTTTAGTGGTTATTTTATATGGCAACATTACGATTGATAGTTTAACTATTTTAGGAATGAATTTGGTTTTTCCAAGTCCAATTAAAGAAATTATTACTTTAATTTTTATGGTAGCTATTATTAATGCTATAGATTTAAGTGATGGGCTTGATGGTTTAAGTTCAGGTATTACAACTATTTATTTTACAACAATTATGATTATTGCAATCTTTTTAGGTAAAGTTGGTGGTATTGATACAACTATTAGTTTATTAATGATTGGTAGTTTATTAGGATTCTTAGTTTATAACTTTCCACCTGCTGATATTTATGTAGGAGATTCCGGAAGTAACTTTATGGGCTTGCTTGTTGCCACAACGGCAATATTAGGATTTAAGTTAACAACATTTACATCTTTATTAATACCTTTAGCTATTTTAGCAACTCCTATAATTGATGTTATCTTCTCTATCATAAGAAGAACTTTAAAAGGTAAGAATCCATTTACTAATCCTGATAAAGATCATTTACATCATCAATTATTAAAAATGAAGTTTTCAAAACGTTCATCATTATTAATTATCTATTTAATAAATATTTTATTTTCAGCCGTATCTGTTTTATATGCGATAGGTAATATTAAATATGCAATCATATTATATATATGTTTAATGGTCGTCTTCTTGTTTCTTGTATTAAAAACTGATATATTATTTACAAGAAGAAAGGAAAGACTTCATGAAAAAAAATCTAAATAACATCTTAAATAATCTTTTTTATTATGTATTATTTTTAATGCCGGTTATTGATTTTATTACTTCTATATATACTTGGAATGGTAAACATTTTTGGGTATCTTCTATTTTAAAAACATTAATATTAGGTATTTTTTTTCTCGTTGTTTTAAAAAAGAATAAAGACCGAAAAATATGTTTAATATTATTATTTTATTTTATTATTGATGGCATATATATTTTTGTAAGTAAAAGTAATATTGTAATGTATATAACTTCTTTGTTAAAAATTTTTTTCTTACCAATTGCTTTATTATTTTTAAAAGATTATGATAATAAAAAAATAAATACTAATTTTTTAGTTAAAATTTTCTATTTTTATTTATTACTTTTAATTGTGCCTTATTTTTTGGGTATAGGTCATAATATTAGTGAAATATATGTTAATAAAGAAGCTTATTTATCATTCTTTTATTCAGGTAATGAATTATCAGGTGTATTATTATGTTTGATGCCACTCGTTTTAAATTATTTAAAAGAACATCATAATTGGTTAGTTAAAATAGTTGGTTTAATTTTAATAATATTTGGCATATATTTACTTAAAACTAAAACTTTAGTAATTGGTTTTGTCTTTAATATTTTATATTTATTATGGAAAAATCGTAAAAAGACTATTAAATTTATGAGCTGTATTCCTATTATTTTAATTATTTTTGGTGGTCTTGTTTTAGTCTTAGTTAAGAATTTTGATGTTGCATTAAAATATTATGAAATAGATTCAACTAGGGAAGTCTTTAGTATTAAATTTATTGATAAAGTAATGCTTAGTAGTAGACTTTCTTTTGCAGGTGATGCGTTTTTAGAATTAAATAATAAAGATGCTTCTAAATATTTATTTGGAGTTGGGGATGTTAGTAGTGAACTTGTTAAAAATAGTGAAATAGATATTGTTGATATTTTCTTTAGTATAGGAATTATTGGTTTAGCTGTATATATTTTGGTGATGGTTTATGCTTTAAGAAAAATTAAATTAAAAAATATTTATGCTTTTAGTTTCTATCTAACTTTAATTGCTTCCGTTTTTGCAGGTCATATCCTTAATAGTGCGATGGTAAGTATGTTCTTGCCTTTAATTGTTATGGCTAATAAAAATGATGATAAAAGGAAAAAAGTTTTAGTTGTATCTAATATGTATCCAAGTAGATGGGCTAAACATTATGGTTCATTTGTTAAAAATATGGT
>CANQSC010000094.1 GCA_947626445.1 uncultured Bacilli bacterium | reverse complement strand
CATTATTTATTACCTCCTACAGTTTTTCTTTCATTTAAAATTGTCATCATTCTTGCTACTTCCTTACGAAGTAAATTAATTTTATCAGTTTTTTCTAATGAACCTCTGGCATTTTGCATACGTAGATCTAATAATTCAGCCTTACCAGCTTTAATTCTTGCCATTATTTCTTCATCAGATAAAGCCCGTATTTCACTAGTTTTCATTAGATCTCACCTTCCTTTTTAACAAATTTACATTTAATAGGTAATTTGTGAGAAGCAAGTCTTAAAGCTTCACGAGCAACTTCTTCACTTACTCCTGATACTTCAAACATAATCTTGCCAGTTTTTACAACAGCAACCCATTCTTCAACGTTACCTTTACCTTTTCCTTGACGAGTTTCTAAAGGTTTTTTAGTTCGAGGCATATCTGGGAAAATATTAATAAATACTTTTCCACCACGTTTCATATAACGAGTCATTGCAATACGTGCAGCTTCGATTTGTCTTGAAGAAACATAGTTTCCTTCTTTAGCCATTAAACCAAATTCCCCAAAATGTAATTCAGTATTTCCTTTCGCGTGTCCTTCATATGAACGACGATGTTGCTTACGATATTTAGTTCTTTTTGGCATCAACATGAGATTCACTCTCCTTTACATTCTTTTTAGTAGGAAGAATTTCTCCCTTATAGATCCAAACTTTAACCCCAATTTTTCCATAAGTTGTATGAGCTTCAGCTTCAGCATAATCAATATCAGCACGAATAGTATGAAGAGGAACAGTACCTTCTGTATAACCTTCACTACGAGCCATTTCAGCTCCACCTAAACGACCACTGACCATTGTTTTAATACCTTTAGCTCCAGCTTTCATTGTATTTCTAATAGCTCTTTTTTGAGCACTTCTAAATGGTGCACGATTAGCAATTTGCATTGCAATATTTTCGGCAACCAATTTAGCAGTTGTATCAGCATTTTTACTACAATCAACGATTGATACATAAACATCTTCTTTAACTAATTTAGCTAAAGCTTTACGAAGTTTATCAATATCCTCGCCACCACGACCAATAATGACTCCAGGTTTAGCTGTATTAATAGTTACTTCACAACGACCTTTTTTACGTTCAATAATAATAGAAGCAACAGAAGCATCTTTTAATTTTTCACTTAAATATTTACGAATTTTTAAGTCTTTATTTAAAAGAGTACCAAATTCTTTTTTATCAGCATACCATTTTGATTGCCAATCTTTATTAATTCCTAAACGGTAACCAATAGGATTAACTTTTTGTCCCATTATTCATTGCCTCCTTTATTATCACTTACTTTAACTACAATATGACTTGTTCTTTTGTCACGACGATCGACATTACCACGTGAAGCAAATTTAATTCTTTTATAAACAGGTCCCGGATTAATAAAACATTCAGATATAACTAAGTCACTTTCTATAGCTTCAAAATTGTTAACTGCATTAGCAATTGCACTTTCTAAAACTTTAGAAATTAGACGACTTGATTTAGTATTAGTAGTTGCTAAAATAGCACGAGCATCAGAAATGTTTTTTCCACGGATTAAATCCATAGTCATTCTTGCTTTTCTAGGCGCTACCATAGCACTTTTATGAATTGCATATGTTTCCATCTATAAACCTCCTACTTTGAACCTGCATGTCCGCCGAACTTACGAGTAGCCGCAAATTCACCTAATTTATGTCCAACCATATCTTCTGTTACATAAACAGGAATAAAATCTTTTCCATTATGAACAGCAAAAGTATGTCCTACAAAACTAGGGAAAATGGTAGAACGACGAGAATGAGTTTTAATAACTTCTTTTTTATTTTCTTCATTTAATTTATCAACCTTTTTTAATAGATATTCATCTGCAAAAGGTCCTTTTTTTAAACTTCTAGCCATATGTCCTCCTATTTCTTTCTACGACTAACAATAAGTTTGTCAGAAGCTTTCTTATTTTTTCTTGTTTTATAACCAAGGGCTGGTTTACCCCAAGGTGTCATTGGACTCTTACGTCCAACAGGAGCACGTCCTTCACCACCACCATGTGGATGGTCATTAGGGTTCATAACGGAACCACGGTTTGTTGGTCTGATACCCATATGTCTAGTACGTCCTGCTTTACCAATGTTAACAAGTTCATAATCTTCGTTACCAACAACACCAATAGTTGCCATACAAGTTCCTAAGATTTTTCTTGTTTCACCAGATTGTAAACGAACCATAACATATTTACCATCACGACCAAGAATTTGAGCACTAGCACCTGCACTACGACAAAGACTAGCACCAGCTCCTGGATTTAATTCAATATTATGAATAACAGTACCAACTGGAATATTTTGAAGTGGAAGAGCATTTCCAACTTTAATATCAGATTCTGGACCATTTTCAATAATCATTCCAACTTGTAATCCTTTAGGAGCAATGATATAACGTTTTTCACCATCACGATAATTAATTAAAGCAATATTAGCATTACGATTTGGATCATATTCAATAGTTGCAACTTTACCAGTAACACCAAATTTATTTCTTTTAAAATCAATTACCCGATATTTTCTTTTAGCTCCTCCACCAATGTGACGAACAGTAAGTTTTCCTTGATTATTACGTCCACCAGTTTTACTTTTAGTTTTTAATAAAGATTTTGTAGGACGAGAATTTGTAAGTTCTTCATTCATTAAAGTAGACATTCCTCTACGACCATTAGTCGTAGGTTTATATTTTCTAATTGCCATAAATTACTCCTCCTTACATTTCAATAGATGAACCTTGAGCTAAGGTTACTATTGCTTTCTTATAAGTTTTACTTTTACCAGTATATTTTCCTACTCTTCTTTTCTTAGATTTAGTATTTAGAGTATTAACATTTAATACTTTAACTCCAAAATGAGCCTCAATTTCTTTTTTGATTTGAGTTTTTGTAGCATTGTGAGCTACTTTAAAAGTATATACTCCCTTTTGTTGCTCCGTATAACTCTTTTCAGTTATAACTGGTCCTAAAATAATATCAGGATTACGCATGGAGCATCACCTCCTCGATAGCCTTAACGGCTTCTTCATCTAATACTAAAGTATCAGCATTTACAATATCATAGACATTAATTTGATCTGCCATAAGATGATAAGTATAGCCTAAATTACGACTAGCTAAATAAAGGTTTTCACAATCATCTTTTGTAACAAATAAAACTTTGCCTTCTAAATTACAATTTTTAATTAATTCTTTTAATTCTTTAGTTTTAGCTGTTTTTAAATTTAAATTTTCTAAAACAACAACGCTTTTATTAGCAAGTTTATCAGCTAAAGCGCTTTTAATAGCTAAAACTCTTTCTTTACGGTTAATTTTAAAACCATAATCGCGAGGAGTAACACCTCCAGCAATTCCACCACCACGCCATTGAGTAGCACGAATACTTCCTTGTCTAGCACGTCCTGTTTCTTTTTGTTTCCAAGGTTTTCTTCCACCACCACTAACTTCACTACGATTTTTAGTCTTGTGAGTTCCTTGACGAAGTGAATCTAATTGTAAACGAATCATTTTCTTTAAAGCATCATCATTTACTTCTACTTTCCAAATAGAATCATTTAATGTGATGTCTTTAACTTTTTCATTTTTTAAATTTTTAAGTTCTAACTTTGCCATATTTTCCTCCTTGATCCTATTCTTC
>CANQSC010000093.1 GCA_947626445.1 uncultured Bacilli bacterium | reverse complement strand
ATCAAAATCTTTCGTTTATAAAAAGCAGATATTTCTATCTACTTTCTCCTTTCTTCCGGAAACTTTCGGAAGAACCAATAAAAGTAGTTGCAATTACTTTGAGAATTCACCATTTGAATATAATTTTTTTACTTCTTTAACTGTTAATTTACGATATTCACCAATTTTTAAACCTTTTAAATCTAAAAAAGCATAGGAATCTCTTTTTAATTTAATTACTTCATGATTAATTTGGGAAAATAATTTTTTAACAATATGATTTCTTCCTTCCACAATACCAATTGTAATAGTTGTCGTATTTGTATCTATATTTTGTTTTCTTATTTTTAAATAAGTAGTTTTAACAACACGATTATCAATTTTTAAGCCTTTTTTAATTTGCATAAATTCTAAAGGAGTTATGATGCCCTTAACTTTAGCAGTATAAACTTTTTCAATTTTATTTTTAGGATGACTTAAAATATTGGTTAATTCTCCATCATTTGTTAATAGTAATAAACCAGTTGTATCATAATCTAAGCGGCCAATGGGATAAATACGAGCTTTGGTTTTAATTAAATCAATAACAGTAGGACGATTTTTTTCATCTTTAACTGAAGAAATAGTTTTAGTTGGTTTATAAAGTAAATAATATTCTTTATCTTCTTTAGAGTTGATAACTTCATTATTTATTACTATTTCATCTTCATAAGATACTTTAGTTCCTAATTTAGTTATAACTTCATTATTAACTTTAACTTGACCGTTTAAAATAAATTCTTCAGCTTTTCTTCTAGAGCAATAACCAGAAGAAGCAATAACTTTTTGTAATCTTTCCATAAATTCTCCTAATCTAAACTTTTAAACATTAATTTAAATTCTTTGGGTATTTTAGTTTTGATAATAACGGGTTTGCCATTAATCTTTAATTCTAAAACATTAGCATGTAAACCTAAACGATTAATAGGATTTTTTAAACTGCCATATTTTTTGTCGCCAACAACGGGGTGATTTATATTACTTAAACTTACGCGTATTTGATTTTTCTTACCCGTTAAAATTTTAATTTTTAATAGTGAATAACTTTTATTTTTTTCTAATACTTGATATTCAGTAATAGCAAGCTCTCCTTCATCACATACATATACTTTAAAATTATGATCTTCTTTTAAATGATATTTTAAAGTATCTTTATCTTTGGAAAGTCTTCCTTCCACAATAGCTAAATATTCCCTGTTAAGAGCATAATCTTGCCAATTATTTTGATATTCTTTTTTAGTCTCTTCATTTTTAGCAAAAACGACTATTCCTGATGTATCTTTATCTAAACGATTGACAATAAAAACTTTATTTTTGGGATATTGTTTTTTAACATAATCACTTACTTCATGATATAAAGTATGTTCTTTTTCTTTAGACGTTGCAATTGTTAATAACTTAGCTGGTTTATCAACAATTAATAAATTTTTATCTTCATATAAAATAGTTAATTTTTTTTTCTTAGTCATCACTTATCAACCTATCTATAGCTTTTAAAATACCAATTTTACCAGTATCATAAGTAAGGCCTCCTTGAAGGTAAGCAATGTATGGTTCTCTTATTGGCCCATCACAAGAAAGTTCGATACTAGAACCTTGGACAAAAGTTCCGGCTGCCATAATAACTTGGTCACTATAGCCTGGGGTATTAACAGGAATGGGACTTACGTAACTATCAATTGGTGAGCCACTTTGAATACCCTTACAAAAATTAACTAAATCTTTTTCATTACCAAAACCAATAGTTAAAACAATATCAGCTTTTTCTTCATTATATAATGGGCTTACCTTATATCCTAATTCTTCTAACATGGCACTGGCAAGAACGCTCGTTTTAAGAGCACTAGCAACAACAGTTGGAGCCATAAAAATGCCTTGTAAAAATAATTTGTTAGCGCCAAGACTTGGTCCGACATCTGCGCCTTCACCTGGTAAAGTAAGAGATTCACCAACTAAATCAATAAGTTCTTTTTTGCCTACAACATAACCACCGTTATTAGCAAGTCCCCCACCTAAATTTTTAATTAGGGAACCCACCACAATATCAGCTCCAACTTCAATTGGTTCTTTTTCGTTTACAAATTCACAATAACAATTATCAACCATTATAATTGTTTCAGGAGATATTTTCTTAATTAATTTACATACCTTTTCTACTTTTTCAATGCTAAGACTTTTTCTTGTTGAATATCCTTTACTTCTTTGGATTTCAATGACTTTTACTTGATGTTTTTCTAAATACTCGGCAATTTTTTCATAGTCAAAATCATCATTTACTAAAGGTATTTCATCATACTTAACTTTAAAAGCCATTAAAGAACTAGGATTAGGTTTAATTCCAATTACTTCATGTAAGGTATCATAAAGAGTTCCGGTAATACTTAAAAGTAAGTCATTAGGTCTTAAAAGAGCAAAGAAAGTTTTACAAAGTGTATGACTTCCTGAGACAAATTGAGTTCTAACTAATGCTTTTTGAGCCTTAAAAATATGGGCAAAAACTTCTTCTACAACATCTCTTCCCGAATCGTTGTAGCCATAACCAGTAGTCATATTAAAATGACTTTCATTAACATGACAAGAGAAAAACGCATTCATCATTTTAGCATTATTGTATTCACAAATATCATCAATCCGTTTAAATTCTTCATTAATTTTAGGTAAGACTTTTTTATATATTTCATAAGTTTTAGAACTAATGCCAATTAAATCTTTCATCTAATAACCTCCACATTTCCACTTTCTTTTACATTCACTTGTTTTAATACTAATTTAGCTACTTCCGTAGTAGGTACGAAAGAAAATTCATCCTTTACTTCATCAGGTATATCATTCATTTTAGTATCCATCCAACCAGGAGCAATAGTATGAATTTTAACATTTTTAAAATACTTAGCATAATCTTTAGCAAGCATTAATAATCCCGCTTTTGAAACATCATACTCTAAAGTAACAAAATCATTACTATCAATTACATTATCAGAATTAATATAAATAATAGTTCCATGACCATTACTTTCCATTTCTAAACCAAACTTTTGAGTTAATAAAAAATTAGATAGCAAATTAACTTCAATTACTCTTTTAAAAGATTCATAAGTTTTATCTTCAATATCACAAACATTATCTATACCCGCATTACAAACTAAAACATCTAAATTATTTATTTTAAAACTGTTAATTACTTCTTCTTTAGAAATATCTCCTTTTAATAATTTAACTTCAACTTGATATTCATCAAATATTTCTTTTTTGGTTTTAAGTGCTTCATCATCATTATTAAAATAATTTAAATAAATTTCATAACCATTTTCAGCAAATATTTTAGCTATATCTTTACCTAAACCTCTTGTTCCACCAGTAATTAAAACTTTTTTCATAACAATTACTTCTTTCTTTGCAAGTATTGTATCATAAAATGTAATAATACAGTAATATATTTAAAACAAAAAAGCAAGCTAACCAATATAGGCTTTCTTACTTTTTTTAATATTTAACTGTTTAACTTTAGAATTTCTTCTTTTGATAATCCAGTTATTTCTTCGATATCATCTAAATTATCACCACGAGTTATCATTTTCTTAGCAATTTCAAGACTTTTCCTCTTTTCGCCCTCTTCAATACCTTCTTCAAGGCCATCCTCTTTACCATTATTATAAACCATTTCTTGGTCAAGCTTTTTCTTATCATAATATAGCATTGTATCTAATTCCCTACT
>CANQSC010000092.1 GCA_947626445.1 uncultured Bacilli bacterium | reverse complement strand
GATGATTTAGTTAAATGGAAAAATACTAACAATTTTAAACCTTTAGTAGTATTGGGTGTAAGACAGTGTGGTAAAACTTTTATAATTGATGAATTTTGTAAAAATGAATTTAAAAATTATAAAAAAATTAATTTATTAAATGATAGAGATGTTGTTAAATTATATGCTTCTGATTACTCTTCGGAAAAGAAATATAACGATTTAAAGTTATTATTAGATTTTGATTTTGAAAAAGAAGATAGTGTATTATTTATTGATGAGATTCAGGAAAGTGAAGAATTTATTTCGGAGCTAAAGTTTTTTAATGAAAATCATAGTAATGTTAGATTAATATGTGCTGGTTCTTTGCTTGGAGTAAAGTTGGCTAGATTAAATAAACCTTTTCCAGTTGGAAAAGTGTCTAGGTTGTATATGTATCCAATGGATTTTGAAGAATTTTTATTATCGTTTAATCAAGAATTATTATTAAGTAAAATTAAAGAGTGTTTTTTTAAAAATGAAGCAATGGGTGTCCTTCATAATAAAGCGATTGATTATTATAGAAGATATTTGTTATCTGGAGGTATGCCTGAAAGTGTAAAAGCGTTAGTGCTATGTGATAGTGATTATTTTAATTATGATTTATCAAAGTTAAATGATATTATAGAGGACTATAAAAATGATATGAGTAATCACGTTACAAATTCAAGTGAAACTTTAAAGATTAGAAATATATATAATTCTTTAACTTCTCAATTACAAAATGCTTCTAAAAAATTTCAATATTCAGTTATTGACGCTAATGCTAAATCAAGGGAGTATTTATTACCTTTAAATTGGCTTATTGAAAGCAATATGGTTCAAATATGCAAATGTGTTAAAAAGCCTGAAAAACCTTTATTAGGGTTTGTAGATAATGATACATTTAAAGTATATTATTCTGATGTTGGAATATTTAATAGGTTAGTTAATAATGATGCTCGTACTATTATTCTTGATGAAATGAAAATATATAAGGGAATTATTACGGAAAATTATGTTGCTAATCAGTTAAAAGCTAGTGGGATTGATTTATTATATTGGAAGGGAAGTAGAGATTCCGAAATTGATTTTTTAATTACAACTAAAGAAGATGGAATAGTTCCTATTGAAGTAAAAGCTGAATTAAATACTAAATCAAAAAGTTTAAAAGTTTATGATGAATTATATCATCCTAAATATATGATTAGAATTAGTTTAAAAGATTTTGGGTTGCAAAATAGAGTTAAATCTATTCCTTTATATGCTACATTTTTAATTAAAAAATTATAGGTGGGTTTATGAGTGAGAAAGAATTAGATTCAAGTGTTTTTGAATATGAAGAAAAATATAAATCTAGTAACTATGAAAAACAATTACAATGGGATATGGCTATTGGCCTTCAAGAAATAGATAACTTAAAACCTTCTAAATATTTAGAAAAATTATTAGAAGAAAATATTGAAGATAATTTAACAATCGAAGAAGTAGAAAAAGAATTAAGAGAATATTATATAGAAAAAGAAAATAAAGATGAAATAAATCATAATGAATTAGAATGTGATTTTGTATCGGTTAGAATAGTTGAATTATTAAATGAAGATAAATTTGAATTATCAGTAGATTATTTAAAATATATTCATAAATTTTTATTTCAAGATGTTTATGATTTTGCGGGTAATTTTAGGCAAAAAGATTTTTCTAAACATGAAATAATTTTAAATAATGATTCAGTTGCATATGGAGATTATAAAACCCTAACAAAATCATTAGAATATGATATTTCTTTAGAAAAAGAAAAAAACTATCAAGAAATGAATATAGTTGAAGTTATCAACAATATAACAAAATTTTCTTCTAACATCTGGCAAGTCCATCCGTTTAGAGAAGGTAATACTAGAACAACGGCAGTATTTATCGAAAAGTATTTAATTAATTTAGGTTATAATGTTGATAATAGTTTATTTAAAGATAAATCTGTTTATTTTAGAAATGCTTTAGTGAGAAGTAATTATTTTAATAATTCTTTAAATATCAAAGAAGATAGTAGTTATTTAATTAAATTTTATGAAAATTTATTATTAGGTAAAAATAATAATTTACATTCAAAATCTTTAATAGTTAAGGAATTATTTGATGAGAAAAATTGAAAAATGTTAAGGAGTTTTAATTATGAAAAATGCTATAAAAAGAGTTTTGTTTGTTGCTTTAGGTATTATTTTACAATTTGGTTTTTTAATATCTATTCAATTATTTTTTGAAGATAAAGTTGCTATTATTGGTTTATTTTATGAAATTGCTAGTGTTTTAATTATTTTAGGAATTTTAAAAAATAGTACAAGATTATCAAATGATTTACCTTGGATAATAATTATTTTATTATTTCCAATCTTTGGTACTATTTTATTAATTACTTTAGGACGTAATTATACGAAAAATAAATTATTAAAAAATATTAATGCTAAAGAAAAAGAATATGCTAAATATTTAAAACAAGATGAAAAAATCAAAAATGAAATAATAAGTAAAGATTTAGGTAATTTAGAGTATCTTATGAATCGTACTAATTATTTTGTTAGTAAAAATAATGATATTACTTATTATGAATTTGGAGAAATTTTTTATCCGGAATTAATTAAAGAATTAAAGAGTGCTGAAAAATTTATATTCATGGAATATTTTATTATTAATGAAGGAAAAATGTGGAATGGTATTTTAGATATTTTAAAAGAAAAGGCTAGTAATGGAGTAGATGTTAGAATTTTATATGATGATATGGGTAGTATTGCAATGCTAAAAACTAGTTATCCTAAAGAGTTAGAAAAATATGGAATTAAGTGTCTTCCATTTAATAAGTTAAGTCCTTTTAGAGGTATCTTTATGAATAATCGTGATCACAGGAAAATGACTATTATTGATGGTAAAGTTGCTTTTTCGGGTGGTGTTAATTTAAGTGATGAATATATTAATGTTAATAGTAAATTAGGAATTTGGAAAGATAATGGTATTAAAATTGTTGGTGATGGAATTTGGAATTTAACCGTTATGTTTTTAGCAATGTACAATGCTCTTAGTTTAGAAAATGAAGATATTTTAAAATTTAAATATGATTTTAAAGATAAAAAAGATAATGGTAGTTATGTTATTCCTTATGGGGTATCACCCTTATATAAAGATTTAATTGGGGAAGATGTTTATATCAACATGATTAGTAGTGCTAAAAAATATTTATATATTATGACTCCTTACTTAATTATTGATACTGATATGGTTAATGCTTTAATTAGGGCTTCTAAAAGAGGTGTTGATGTTAGGCTTTTAGTGCCTGGTATTCCGGATAAGAAAATTGTTTATACTCTAACTTCATCATTTTTTAAAATCTTACATGATAATGGGGTAAAAATTTATGTATATAAAAATGGTTTTGTTCATTCTAAAGTCTTTTTATCAGATGATGAAAGAGCTGTAGTTGGAACAATTAATATGGATTATCGAAGTTTATACTTACATTTTGAAAATGGTATTTATATGGAAAACGTTAAAGAAATTAAACATATTAAAGAAGATTTTGAAAAGTCTTTTAGTGATAGTAAAAAATTATCTGATAAAGATGTTAAAGTTGGTTTCTTAAAATCTTTATGGCAATCTATTTTGCGGTTGTTTGCTCCTTTATTTTAAAAGAAAAAAGATACTAATCTATTTCTAATATAGTATCTTGATATCCTGCTCCAGCAGGAATACTTAATCTAGCAATAATACATAATTCACCATCGTCATTTACAAAATATTTTAAAGTATTATCTTCTAGATTTTTTTCATAATTATCTATGCTTTCATTAATATAAGTTGTACTATTT
>CANQSC010000091.1 GCA_947626445.1 uncultured Bacilli bacterium | reverse complement strand
ATAAAACTATTGGCTAAAGTTTTAGCTAAATCTAATTTTAGGCTTGTTGCAATTCGCTTTAAAATATCTAAAAGAAAACTACTTTCAGCACCTTCTTTAGTTAAAGAACCAATCTCTTCATTATTAAAAGTTACATAAACATTAATAGAATTACTATTATTATCTAAAAAACCTTGTAAACAAGCAAAAGTACTCGTTAAATTATCAATTCTTGGTGATAGTAAAAGATTTTTATCAAAGCCAATTATTTGAGGCTCTTCACAGTTATAGAAAAATAAATCATAATCTTTTATTTCGCCCTTAATTTGTAAACTATTCTTTAAATAATCTAAAAATGTATCCTTAGAATTATCATTTTTTAAAGTAATTATTGGTTGTAAATCAGTTTGCATATTTAAATCGAGATTAGTATTAGCTTTATCATTTTGATGAATTGCTAAACTAGGAATAATAGCAATCGGTTCTTTATAATCTATTATCTTTTTTTCTAATTCATGATTTTTTTCAATAATAATTCTTCCAGCTACCGATAAAGGTCTATCAAGCCATCCATAATTTAATAATCCTCCATAAGGCATACTATTAAATTTCATATAATCGTTTTTAAAATACTCGCCATTCGCTTTTAAAGTTAATGCCGGTGTGTCACAGTGCGTACTACAAATAGCATAACGTTCTTCAAATTTTTTAGGAATTGAAAAAGCTATTAAAGTTGCATCATTTCTCGTTGTAAAATAATTACCAGCACTTAAATCCCAAATATCAGTTTCTTCTAATTCACTAAAACCATTACTAAGTAAAATTTCTTTAATTTTATCGACAACGGTAAAAGCACAAGAACCATCTTTAATAAAATTTAATAAATCATTTGTAAATATTTCTTTTTTCATATTTCATCACTTTATTAGTATTGTTGTGAATTTTATTTTTATACGTTATAATAGTTTTTAAGAAGGGATTAAGATGAGAAAAGAAATCATTATTGGTAGCAGTATTATTTTTATAATGGACCAAGTATCTAAATTTTTAATTGAACATTTTTTTAAAAATAAAGTATTAGTAGTTATTCCTAATTTATTTAATATTGATTTTACTTATAATAAAGGAGGAGCTTTTTCTATTTTAAATAATCAGATAGTTTTACTTATTTTAGCCACTATAGTTTGTTTATTTATTTTAGTAAAAATTAGTAAAGAAGTAAAACCAAGTATTTTTAAAACCTTTATTTTTTCATTATTATATGGAGGAATAATTGGTAATTTATTTGATAGAGTATTTTTTTATTCTGTAAGAGATTTTTTAGATTTTAAATTTTTTGAATACCATTTTCCAACTTTTAATATAGCTGATATGGCTATTGTTTGTGGAATGTTTTTATTAATTATTGAGCTTTTTAGAAAGAGTGATAAACATGCAAAAGATAATTGTTAATGAAGATGTAAATGAAAGAATTGATAAATATTTAAGTGATATAACTGATTATTCAAGGTCTTTAATTTTAAAAATGCTTAAAGATGAATGTATTTTAGTTAATGATAATATTGTTAAAGCATCATATAAAGTTAAAGCAAATGATGAAATAAAAATTATTAAAGAATACACCGAAGAAATTGATTTAGAGCCTGAAGATATTCCTTTAGATATTGTTTTTGAAGATGAAAATGTTATTTTAATAAATAAACCAAGTGGAATGGTAGTGCATCCAGGAAGTGGTAATCCTAATCATACTTTAGTTAATGCTTTACTTGCTCATACTAAAAATTTAAGTGAAGGTAGTGACACTTTAAGACCGGGTATTGTTCATCGGATTGATAAAGATACATCCGGACTTATCTTAGTTGCTAAAAATAATAAAGCTCATGAAATTCTTGCTGATGATTTTAAAAATAAAAAAGTTAAAAGAAAATATATCGCTTTAGTAAAAGGAATTTTATCTCATAATCACATTACAATTGACGCCCCAATCGGAAGAGATAAAATTGACCGTAAGAAAATGATGGTAACGGAGCATAATAGTAAAGATGCTATCACGCATGTCAATGTTTTAAAAAGATTTAATAAATATACTTTAGTAGAATGTGAATTAGAAACGGGAAGAACCCATCAAATAAGAGTTCACTTAGCTTACATTGGGCATCCTGTTTATAATGATCCTACTTACCAAAGAGATAAAACAACTTCTTTTGGGCAATTTCTTCATTCTAGTGAAATAACTTTTACGGAACCAATAACCAAAGAAGAATTACATTTTAAAGTGCCTTTACCAAATGAATTTCAAGAATTTTTAGACACCTTAGATTAACTTTACTATTTTAAAATTTTATTATAAAATATTAGTCGTGGAGTGATTTTATGCGTACAATTATGATAAATAAAAAAGATGAAATAATTATGCGTTTAGCTCATTATTTTATAACTGAACAAAATTATGCACCCATTATTGTTAATGGTGTAAAAGATGAAATATGGTTACAAAATCAAGAAGGACCATATAAAATAATTAGAATAAATGCTAATTATATTCATAATGATGAACAAATGAATTTTGATTTAGTAAAATTAAATAATGTTATGCACCAAGTAAAAAGAAAAACTATTTCTTTTACTATGAATGCTTTAAATATTTTATTAGATGTTAATGATAATATTAAAGCTATTGATACTAAAAATATTAATTCAATTGTTATTAAAAATTTAAATGATATTAAAGAACCTGATTTAATTAAACCATTTCCTGATATTAAGAATAAATTAATGCTTGATATGAATGGCTTAGATTTAATAGTTAATGTAACTAATGATATTAATCATAAGACTGAAGAAGATAATAGATTATATGAAAAAACTTTTAGAAGTAAAAAAATTGTTTTTACTAATGCTTTAATCTTTATAAATGTTTTAATTTTTATGATAACTTTTGTTTTATCAAAAACTAATCTTTCAACTTATGATTTAATTAAGTATGGTGCCTCTTTTTCACCATTAGTTAAAAGTGGGGAAGTTTGGCGACTTTTAACGGCAGCTTTCTTACATGCTGGAATCATTCATTTATTAGTTAATATGTATTCTCTATATATTATTGGAACTCAGGTCGAAACTTATATTGGTAAATATAAATTTTTAGGAATTTATTTAGTAAGTGCTATATCAGGTACTTTGATGAGTTGTATTTTTAATCCAAATGTGGTAAGTGTTGGAGCATCAGGGGCAATATTTGGTTTACTTGGTAGCTTACTTTATTTTGGCTATCACTATCGTCTTTATTTAGGAAGCGTTTTAAGAAATCAAATTATTCCAATTATTATTATCAACCTTGTTTTAGGATTTATGGTACCAGGTGTTGATAATGCTGCCCATATTGGTGGTTTACTTGGAGGATACTTAGCCACGATGGCTTTAGGTGTTAATGGCAAAAGTAGCAAAAACGAAATGGTTAATGGAATAATTACTACCATTATTTACTTAATCTTTTTAGCCTATATTGTCTTCTTTAGATAAAAATAAAAATGGAATTGAAATTTTCCATTTTTTTTTAAAATTTTCTAAATAAACCAATGGCTTTTCCTAGTATTGTAACGTTTGGGAAGATAAAAGGAGCCATTGTATCATTTTCAGGTTGTAATCTAATATGGTCTTTTTCTTTATAGAATGTTTTTAAAGTTACTTCATTTTCTTCTGTCATCGCGACAACAATATCACCATTATTAGCAATGTTTTGTTTTTGAACGATAACATAATCCCCATCATAAATTCCTTTATTAATCATTGATTCACCACTAACTTCTAAAGTAAAGATATTTTTACCAACGGGCACTAAAGCTTGAGGAATATCAAAATATTCATTAGGTCTTTCAATTGCTTCAATCGGATTACCAGCTGTTACTTTACCAAGTAGGGGAACTTTTATAACATCTTCATTTTTAGTTAAATATTCATTTTCAGTTAATATTTCAATGGTTCTAAATTTATTAGATGAATTTCTAATTACCCCAGCTTCTTTTAAATGATTAATGTGAGCTTGAACTGT
>CANQSC010000090.1 GCA_947626445.1 uncultured Bacilli bacterium | reverse complement strand
CATTTAATTGTGTACTTAACTTAATTTTATAAAACTTTCTAAATCACTTTTACTCATCATGCCAATATTCTTTTTAACTTCTTTACCATTTGCAAAAATAATTAAGGTAGGTATCGACATAACTTTAAATTCTCTAGCAATATTTGGATAACTATCAACATTAACTTTTAAAATATCAATATTATCCATTTCTTCTAAAACCTTTCCCATCATTTTACAAGGTCCACACCAATCAGCATAAAAATCTACTAAAATAAATTCTTTACTAATTTCTTTTTCAAAATCATTTTCATTTTCTAAATACTTAATCATTATAATCACCGATAACTTTCTATTATTTCTTTAGCTCCATTAAAATCTAATTTACCTTGTTCTACTAAATTATTAGCACTTTCAGGAGTTATTAATTTATATTTTAATAAAATATCTAAAGCTTCTTTATTATATTCATCTTTATTACTATTTTCATACTTATCTTTTAAACTATATATTTCTTCAAAAGATTCATAATAATCATTAGTAATATTAGATATTACTGGACTTTTAGTCATAATAATATCTGCTAATTTACTTTCATCAATTAAAGGGGCTAGAAAAGATAATCTTCCTCCAACAAATAATATTAAAAAGATAAAAACATAACTTTCAAATAAGCCAAAGATAGCCCCTAATATTTTAGAAGGAATTCCTAAAACAATTGTAAATTTTAAAATCTTTTCAAATATACCTGTAACTTTAATTATAATATGTAAGATACTTAATAAAATAATATATATTATTAAGAACGCTAAAGCTTCATATAAAACAATATTAAATACTTTTAGACCATTCCATATATTAAAAAATGGTAAATAAGTATACATTAATTTAGAAACAGGATTTTTTAAATAAAAAGAGAGAATTAAAACTAAAATAGCCCCAATAAACATAACGGCACTTTTAAAGACTCCTCTTTTAAAACCAACAATCATTCCCATTAATAAAAATAAGATAATAATTACATCAAATAACATTCTATCAACTCCTATTTAATTATAAGCTATTTTTTATAAATTAGCAATTGCTCGATCTTGTTCATATTTATATGTTTCAATTGATATTCTTTGTAAAATAAACATCATTGAGATAATATTAATACAAAATGAACCACCATAACTTAAGAATGGTAATGGTACACCTGTTAAAGGTATTAAAGCAAGTATTCCTAAAAAATTAATTAATAAATGTAATAAAATATAAATAAATGTTCCATAACAAATAATTTGATTTCTTATACAATCAGCCCTTTTAGCTAATCTTAATATGCGATATAAAATATAAAAATATCCTAAAATTACTAAAATACCAACAAATAAGCCTAATTCTTCAACAATAATTGGGAAGATAAAATCAGTATGAGCTTCCGGTAAATATAAATATTTTTGAGTAGAATTTCCAAGACCTACACCAAATAAACCACCATTATGAAAAGCAATAAAACCATTACAGACTTGATAACCAGTATCCTCCATATACCTACTACATGGCGCTTGAAATTTTAATCTTTGTAATTGACTACTATTAAAAATATCAGATTTAGTATATAAAAGTAAAAATAAACCAACAATTAAAGCAATACCAATATTTTTAATAATCTTTACTTTACTTTTTTTAGGAAAAGGAACAGCTAAAAAAGTAAAGAAGGTAATTCCAGCTACAATTACTGCTCCACCAAAGTCAGGTTGCATGGCAATAAAGATAAAAATAGCAAAAGCAATAATAATTGGTATTAAATTATATGTAAAAGGTTTTTGTTTTTTAATACTTTTTTCATAAAAGGCCCCCATAAAAATTATTAATGCCGTTTTAGCAAATTCAGTAGGTTGAAGATTAAAAAAACCTAAATCTAACCAACTTTGCGCACCACCAGCAATAACCCCAAAACTAAAAACTAAACCTAATAAAATTAAAACCGCAATAATATATAAAATTCCCCATAATTTATATTTTTCTGTTTTTTGGGTTAAAAGAAATATTCCAAAAATATAAGAAGCTATCATATATATAAGTTGTTTAGCAAAAAAGTAATAAGGAGATACATCATAACGTAAAACCGCAGATACACTTGAAGCAGATAAAATCATGACTAAACCTAAAATAGAATAGATAATAGTCATAAAAAGCAAAGGTTTATCTAGTTTACGAAATAAATTTTGCATATCCTACTCACCACTATAATCTTATCATATTTTATAAAAAATTTAAGAAAAATCTCTATTAACAATGTCAAAAAATGAATAATTTAATAAACTATAGTAGAAAGATTAAGGAGGTTACATATATGTATTATTATGGAAATAATGGATACTATGGCGGCGGATATGGCGGATATCAACAACCATGCTGCAATGGTGGATATGCTGGCTATACATCAGGATATGGCGCAGGAGCTGCTATATGGATAGTTCTATTTATCTTATTAGTTATTATAATTGGAGCTGGATGGTACGGTAACAACAATAACAATAATTAATCTTAAAAAGAATAGACAAACAAAATCTATTCTTTTTTATGGCTTTAGATAATCTAATGAAAAGATCAATTCGCATTATTCGCGTTGTTGTTGCTAACATATCTATGAATTCACATTAAAAACTTTTTTTATTTAATATAATTACATCTAAAATTAATATTATAAATTGCTATTAAAAAGCTAGAACGAAACGAAAGCTAGTACCTGCGGTCCTATTTCCGTCACCACGAGAAAAACGGAACATGCCAGAACCAGTGCCATAATTGCAAATACCACCACGTTCGAACCACGGAGAGTTTGTATAGACAAACCAAGCTTCATCGTTATACCAACTGCCAACTTTTCTTGATTGTGTTAAATACTTCATACTTTGGAATGGCCCCATTTCCTTTGTGGCATCTCCTAAAAAACCTCGGTTATATGTTATACTACTTGTACTATAATCATATTTATCATAATATCTTTCATCAGTTGGTAAGTCTATTCCTTCAGTTACTTCTGAAATACCATGATTTACTTCTACTCCATCACATTCTGGACATATTAACTTTCCTTTAAATCCAGAATTATATACATTATTAGGACCTGATGCTAATTTGCCTGTTTTTCCATCTCCTGTGCTATTATCATCCATTCCACTCATCACAAATTCCCAGGCTCCTCCACTCATATCATAGATTCCACTATAATTTCCTGTTGTACTGGCTACTACACTTGCTTTATTAAAATAATTTGTATTATATGTTCCATCTTCTCCTGCTTTAGATACTCCTCCATATTCGTTACATGCTTCTGGAGTATTACTACAAAGTACATTCGTAGCTGTATATCCTGTGGTTGGTTCGTGGACTGCTGCATAGCCTGTTAAATAATTTGAATTATTATTGATTCTTACACTTGTATGGCTTCCATATTTACTATGTTGTAAATAGGCTACTGCTCCCCATTCACTATTCTTCATCATATGACTATTTAATTCTTGTTCATAATGCCTTCCTACTGTATAGGCTTTGGCTAATTGGATTCCTCGCCATGAATAGACATTTGGTTTAATAATCACTTTGTTTGCTGCTTCGATTGATGATGCTTCATCTATTGGATTTACTTGGGCAGCTCCTGTACTTCCTGCTCCATCATAGCCTGTTTCAAATTTACCTACCCATATACCATTAGTATTAAATGATGTAAAGGCTGGATGCGTTAACCATTCTCCTTGTTTGCTTCCAGTTTGTGGCTTAACATTTTTATTCTCAAATTCAATATTTATGATTTGCTCTTTATTTGTTTTCGTTGTTAAACCATTATAGTTTCCTTCATCAAATATTTGATATCTGTATCTTGGAATCCATACAAAATAACTTTCAATATCATTTTCATCTATTGATTGGTTTTCTCCTGGGTCAACTTTCCCATCTCTTAATATTACAGCATTTGCCCATTTTTGACTATCATAATCATACCATTTCTCTTTTTCACTTGCTCTTGTTACTTTACCATTTTCTTCATTTATTACTATTGGTATTAATT
>CANQSC010000089.1 GCA_947626445.1 uncultured Bacilli bacterium | reverse complement strand
TAATTACAACTTCTAGTCTATTTTCTTTAGTAAAAAAGTATAACTATTCTGCTGATTGGATATGTGGAAGAAAGTAAAAATAACCTTAATGCCTAATCTTGTAAAAGGCAAAAAGGTTATTTTTTATTTTAAAAACAAATGAGGATATTTTGATTTATCAAATTTTTCTAAGTTTGGTCTTATCATAGGAATTAATTCTTTTAATCTATCTAATATTTCATCATTTGATAGATTCTTCTCTTCAATTTTGGCTAATTCTAGTTTATCAATTAAATCAGTAATTCCACCTTTAATTGCAAAATCTATTTTTCTTCTATTTTCAAGTTCTTCTAAAATATCAAAATAAAATTGATTATAACTTTTAATTTGATTTTGATAATCAGCAATACTTCTTTTATTTGTTAAATCTTTTCCCCAATTTATATCAATGTCATCATATCCAGCTAGTTTCATTAAATCAACCATACTTAGATTTAATGTTTCAGCAATACCTTTTAAATATAAAACATTAGGTTTTAATCTTTTACCAGATTCAATTCTTGAAACTTCAGCACAATCCATATTAGATTGTCTTGCAAGTTCTCTTTGTGAAATACCTAATTTTTGTCTTGCTTCACTTATTACTTTTCCTAATTCAGTTATATTTTTCTTTGCCATTACAAACACCTCTTTTTGTTTGATGAAATAAGTATAGCATATCTTGATGTAAAAATCAACATGATGCAATTTTTATGTTGACAAACTCAAAACATAATGCTAGACTAAAAACAGTTTTGATGTAAAACTCATCAAAATTAGAAAGGGGGAATATCATGAATGAAAGTAAGACGTTTAGAAGTATCCGAAGAAATTTGGAAAGATAAAAGAATTCCAAAAGAAACAAAGTTAATCTATTCATATATTTATAGTAAAGGATTTGATAAAATCATTGTGGATATAAATGTTGGAGAGATGCAACAAGTAATTAATATTAAAAATAAAGGTTTGAGAAAAAGTCTTGAAGTATTAGAAAACTTAAAATATCTAATATATAAAGAATACTCTAATGGAATGTATATAATAAAACTTAACTAATTTGTTAAAAAATGGCTCGGTAAGATATTAAGGCTTATGTCAGAACCTATTCTTTAGTATATAAGATGAATGTAATTTGAACTGTTATTGTTCAAATATTAACTGGAAACTATATTTTTGTAAATGGAGATTATATGGCTTTCATAAGGTATTTTATCGAGTCACCATGAATAAATATTAAGTGACCAAACTTGTTCCCAAACATAAAAGTAGTTTATGATATGATTAATTCATTATCAAATAATAAGGAGTATTGCTATGCTAGTGACAGTTACTTTGCTAATATTTTAGGTGTAAAAGAAAAAACAATATCTAACTCAGTTAATAAATTAAAAAGGGAAAAATATATAGTAGTTAATGTTGTTAATGGAAAAAGAAGAATCTATTTAAATAAAGAAATTGTTAGTGATGAAAATTCTAAGGTGTTAGAAAAAAATTGCCAATATAAAAGAAAAGAATATACAAGAAAAAATAATAAAATAAATGCTACGCAAGTTCCATATTGGTTAGATGAATACGAATATATGGAAAAATTGTTAAGTAAATATAAGGAGAATTGATATATGTTTAAATTAGGAGGATATTCTTAATAAAAAATAAAAAGGGGGTAGATAAAATGGAGGTAAATTATAATGTAGTATATGTAACGAAAAATAATAAAAATATGGAAGAAAGTATTTTAAAAGATATTATTGCAAAAAAATTATTACGAGTTATTTTAGCAGAGGAAGAAATTAGTGTAGCTTTAAATAATCCGTAATATGTTATATAATAAATTTATAGATTATATTTTGCTACAACTATTCAGAAATGAGGTGTTGTAGTAATGGAAAAGGTAGGTGTATATTGTAGATTATCCGACGAGGATAGATATAAGAAAAACAAAAGTGATGATAGTGAATCAATCGCTAATCAAAAAAGTATGCTTTTAAAATATGCTTTGGATCAAGGTTGGGAAGTTGTAGATATTTATTCTGATGATGATTATTCTGGAGCAGGAGTTGAAAGACCTGACTTTAATAGATTAATTAATGATTGCGAAAATGGCAGAATAAATATTGTTTTATGTAAAACACAAAGTAGATTTTCAAGAGATATGGAAGTAATAGAAAAATATTTACATAATAAGTTTGTAGAATGGGGAGTTAGATTTGTAAGTATTGTTGATAATGCTGATACTAATAACGAAGCCAATAAAAAATCAAGACAAATTAATGGCCTTGTCAATGAATGGTATTTAGAAGATTTATCTAACAATGTTAAAAAATCATTAAAAAACAAAAGAGAAGATGGCTTATTTATGGGTAGCTTTGCTCCTTATGGTTATCTAAAAGACCCTGATGATAAACATAAACTTATTATTGATGATAATGTTGCACCTATTGTGAAAGAAATATTTGAAAAATATAAAAATGGACTTGGTTATTATAAAATAAGTGCAAGTTTAAATGAACGAAAAATATTATGTCCATCTCTTTATAAAAAATCTATTGGAAGTAATTTTGTATGTTGTAATTTTGATTATGATACGACGGGAATATGGACATCAGATACAATAGCTAGAATGTTAAGAAATGAAACTTATATTGGTACATTAGTACAAGGAAAAAGAACAAATATTAGCTATAAAAATCATAAATCAAAAAAAGTTCCTAAATCAGAATGGAGTGTTACGGAAAATGCTCATGAACCAATTATTGATAAAGAAACTTGGTATATAGTTCAAAGAAGAATAAAAAATCATCACAGACCAACAAAGGTAGATGGTCATGTTCATGTATTAAGTAGTAAAGTTTATTGTGAGCATTGTGGAAGAATCTTTATGAGAAATTTGTTTAATGTTAAAGGCGAGAATAATGAAGTAGTTAAAAGAGCTTATCTACAATGTAAAGGACATAAAAAATATCATAATTGTAATAATAAAAAAGGAATAAGATATGATTTACTTGAAAAATATGTACTTGATTCTATAAATGATTTATTAAAAAAATGTAATCAAAAATTACTAAAACAAGAATTTAATGAAACATTAGAAAGACAAAATAGACAAGATACAGTTATTAACAACTTAAATAAAGAAAAAGCCAATCTTGAAAAGAAAATAAATGAAAGCAAATTATTTTTTAAAAATCTTTATACTGATAAACTTAAAGGTGTTATATCAGATAGTGATTTTGCAATGTTAAGAGATGAATATACAAAAGATGTTGAATCTTATCAAGCAAGATTAGAAGATATCGAAAAACAACTTGAAGATACAAAAGAGCGAAAAGAAAATTCAAAAGATATCGAAAGCATACTAAAAAAATATAAGCATATTAAAAAATTAACTAGAATAATAGTGGACGAGTTTATAGAAAAAATATATATTGGAGCAGTAGATAAAGATACCAATACAAGAGAAATTAAGATTGAGTGGAATCTTGATTTATAAAATATAGCCTATAAAATAATAAAAAATATAGTTTCTGGGTTAATCCTATACCAGCCACGGTGGAAGTGATCCTGGAACATCTAGTAATGGTATAGTTGAAAAAGATTATACATTAAAAATAAGTAAATATTTAAAAAATAGATTTGATGATTTAGGAATAGAAAGTTCTTTAACAAGAACTGATGATGAAACTTTAGGACCTAAAGATAGACCTAATCGTGTTCAAAGTTTTTATGGAAAAGGTAATGATGTAATAGTATTATCTAATCACATAAATGCCGGAGGTGCGCAAGCAGATTTTGTGATTATGTATAATCATTCATAAGCCACTTGAAATTACTCAAATTACATTTAAATATTCACCAAAATAGTATATAATTTATTTAGCGAGGTGAATATCATGCGAAGACTAAATATATTTGTAGATGAAACTGGAGAATTTGGCTTTGGAAAAGGTGCATCAGAACTTTATGGTGTTTCATTTACTTTTCATGAACAAAATGATGATATTATACCTGAACTTTCTAATTTAAATGAGAGACTTAATAGAATTGG
>CANQSC010000088.1 GCA_947626445.1 uncultured Bacilli bacterium | reverse complement strand
ATTTCTCTAGTTATCAACTTTCATATTTATAAATTTCTATTTTTTCTATATTCTTAGGTCTGAATAGTTACAAAAAGTTCATTTTACTGAACTTCACTTTCATACCCGCCTTTTTTATTATTGTCTAAATTTTAGGGTACAGTTCACTTGTAATACTATCAAAAATATAATTTCCTGTGTCGCTTTCATATTTTAAATTAATAGTTAATTCTTTATCTTGATATTCATCACTTTCATCTTCTTCATCATAATCTTTTAAAATAATTAATTGAAGATTTTCGTCTTTTAAAGTTGCTCTTTCTAAAGTTACATTAGGTATACTACACCCACCTCCAGCATTTACTCGATAAAAAACATATCCTTTATTTTTATTATCATAATGATACATTCCTCCAAAAGTTTTAATATCTTCTTTTAAATATTTGCTATCTTTGCCAAAAATTTCTTGATACTTATTTAAAAAAATATTTTCTTGAATCAAAACAGTATACTCTGATTTTAATTCATTTAAACTATTAATAAAATCATCATACATTATAGTAGAACAATAATAGGTATCATCAATAATTAATTTACTTAACTTATTGCAAGAAATTGCTTCATAATAAGAATTAGGTATTTCGCTAAAAGCCAAATGAAGCCTAGCTTCATTATTATTATTTAATAATTCTTCATCTATACATTCTTGTTGTAAATATTTATACATATTAAAATATTTTTGAACAAAATTAGCATTTATATCAAGTTCTTGTTCAGCTGGTTTAGGTTGTTCCTCATTATTCTTACTCCCAAAATCGATAATTTTTTTGTCAATCAAAATATATCCTACTAATCCTAAAACAACTATAACTAATAGACAATTAATAACCACACTCTTTTTCATTTTTCAAATCCCTACTTTCATATCAATGATACCATAGATTTATTTTTAAAACAATTTATTTTCTAATCATTTTATCTAAGTATTCTTTTCTTTTATATTCGTTAGTCAAATGCGTGTAAACTTGCGTTGTACTTAATTGTTTATGACCTAGTAATTCTTGAACACTTCTTATATCGGCCCCATTTTCAAGTAAATGAGTAGCAAAAGTATGTCTTAAAGTATGAGGTGACATATGATGAACAAAAGTAATTTTTTTAATTCTTTTGGCAACAATTTGTTCCACACTTTGTCTTTTCATTTGTTCACCCTTTTGATTAAGAAGCAAATAATCATTTTTTTCTTTCTTTAAAAAAGTATCTCTAACTTTTAAATAATCTTCTAAGGCTTTTTTAGCATAACTACCAAAATAAGTAATTCGCATGACACTTCCTTTACCTAAAACTCTAATTTCCATATTTTTTAAATCAATATCTTTAAGTTTAATATTACATAATTCACTAACTCGCATCCCACTAGCATATAAGAGTTCAAAAATAAGTCTTTCTCTAATTAATACTGGGGTACTTAAGTCATCAAAAGTTAATAGTTCTAAAATTTCTTTATTATTTAAAAAATTAGGTAATTTCTTTTCTTTTTTCGGATTTTCAACTAATAAAAATAAATTAGTATTAATAATTTTTTTTTCATATAAATAATTGTAATAGCCTCTTAAAGAACTAAGAATTCTTGAAATGGAACTATTATGATAATTTTGTTCATCTAAACTTTTTAAAAAATCCCATATTAAATATTTATTTAAATTTAATTCATCAAT
This sequence comes from uncultured Bacilli bacterium, assembly GCA_947626445.1. GTDB lineage: Bacteria > Bacillota_I > Bacilli_A > RF39 > UBA660 > Ventrenecus. Next base: position 2,387 of record CANQSC010000088.1, on the reverse strand, counting down.
TTTTCTTGCCAAACAAAAATTTTTAAACATTAAAATATCTCTTTGATAATTCTCAATTGTTAAATCACTATAATTTCTTTCTATTTTTAATCTTTCTAAATAATTATTTAAATATTTCATTATTACCACTCTTTAAATAATTGTATCAAATAAACTTCTAAATTTACAACAAAAGATGCTTAAAATGTATTATAATATTGTTGGAGTGTGAAAAAATGATTCGAGCAGTACAAATAATAATTACCAAAACAATTACTTTTATCTGTAAGTTATTTCATAAAAATGGTAGTGTTCTACCAGGGGCTTGGGCATATGTTTTAAATCCTCATGTCTTAGATACTATAAAATATCCTAAATACGTTATTGGCGTGACCGGTTCAAGTGGTAAAGGCACTACTACTAATTTGATTTATCATATTTTAAAAGAATCAGGTGTTGATGTTGTCTATAATTCATCTGGTAGTAATATTATTAATGGTATTATAACTTTAATATTAAATAATTGTAATTTAAAAGGTGAATTTAAACATGATGTTTTATTATTAGAATTAGATGAAAAACATCTACACTTAGCTTTTAGGGAAAGCAAACTTACCCATTTAGTTATTACCAATATCACGAGAGATCAACCAGCTAGAAATGGTTCTCCTGATTTAATTTATAATGAGATTATGAAAACGTTAAATGGCAAGACTATTTTAATTATCAATGCTAATGACCCAGGACTATTAAAGGCCACTCTTACCTATCCTGGTAAAGTTATAACTTATGGGATTAATAAAACCAAAGATTCTTATCAAAAATTAACTAATAATAATATTGATTATGCTTATTGTCCTAAATGTCATCATAAATTAATCTATGATTTTTATCACTATGGTCACTTAGGAAATTATCACTGTCCTAATTGTGATTTTAATAATTTAAATTTAGATTATATAGCTGATAAAGTTGATTTAAAAAAACAAGAAATGAAAATTAATAACCAACTTGTTCATTTAAATAAAGATATCTTATATACAGCTTTTGCAACTCTTGCTGCTTATAGTGTTTCAAGAGAAATCGGTTTAAAGGAAAAACAAATCTTAGATGCTTTAAATGTTCATCCCAATGACAGTAAAAGAGCTCATGAATATGTTTTAGATAACCGCAAAATAACGATGTTAGAAAGTAAAAATGAAAATTCTTTAAGTTATTTTCAATCTCTACAATATATTAAAAATGAAAGTGGTAAAAAATGTGTCTTACTTGGTTTTGAAAATGTTTCAAGACGTTATTCATATAATGATTTATCTTGGCTTTATGATGTTGATTTTGAACTATTAAATGACCCAGATATTACTAATATTGTTTTAGTTGGAAGATTTAAATATGATGTAGCAACAAGATTAACATACGCTAATGTCGATGAAAAAAAATTTATCTTTGTTGATGATTTAAAAGATATGGTTAAAATTTTAAGAGAACAAACAACTGGTGATATATATACAATGGTTTGTTTTGATATGACTGAAATACTTTTAAAAGAACTAAAGGAGGAAGCATGAAAACATTTAAAATTGCTCATCTATATTATGATTTAATGAATCTTTATGGTGAAAGTGGTAACATCTTAGCTTTAAAAAAGCATTTAAAAAAACAAAACATAAAAGTTACCATAACTAATTTAAGTATTAATGATGAAATTGATTTTAATAAATATGATTTTTATTATTTAGGAAGTGGCGTTGATGAAGCATATTACCTAGCTTTAAAACATTTAGAACAATATCAAAAAGAAATTAAAGAAGCAATTAATAATCATAAATTTTTCTTAGCAACTGGTAATTCTTTATGTTTATTTGGCGATTTAAATATTTTAGATTTTAAACCTGAAAAATGTGAATTTAGAATTGTTGGTGAACAAACCTTTACTTTTAAAAATTTAGAAAATACCATAATCGGATTTCAAAATCGTGATTATATTTTAAAATTTGTTAAAGAAGAACATTTATTTGAAGTAAAAAAAGGAACCGGTTATATTCCTAAAGCAATTGTTGAAGGTATTAAGAAAAATAATTTTTATGGAACTTTTTTATTAGGACCTCTTTTAATTAGAAATCCTTTATTTACAGAATATTTAGTAAAAGAAATAATGCAATCTAATGATCTTGAATATCATATTTATCATGATAAATGGGAAGAAAAAGCCTATAATGAATATCAAAAAAATTTTTAAAATCCTATAAAGGATTTTTTGTATTACATTTAATATATTTATTTTATGTCAAGAACCACGTAATAAATTACGTGGCTTGTTCTAGGTGCTGGAAGCACATTTAGTGAGTAAACTCACCCAACTATCTTAAAACTTTCATCATATTCATCTTGCTGATTCTCTATATATT
>CANQSC010000087.1 GCA_947626445.1 uncultured Bacilli bacterium | reverse complement strand
ACTAACTTTAATAAATGGTAATATCATAACTAATAATAATGATATTACTAAAATTTTCTTTTTCATCTTTTCCTCCTTTCTAGCAAACAATAATGAAATGTCAAAGTTGTTAATTGCAATTTAATAATAACTGCTTTTAATATTAAAATACACTACTCATTAGGCGAATAGAATTGTTTTTCTAATAGCTCATCACATGAAACTTTCATAATTTTACTCAATTTTTTTAGTAAAAAAACGCTAGGAAAAGTTATGCCTCTTTCCCATTTAGAAACAGACTTTCCACTTATTCCTAACATTTCACCTAATTGCTCTTGAGTTAATCCAATTTTTTTTCTTAAATATGCTATATATTTTCCAAAATTATTATAATCCATAAATATGCCTCCATTAAACAGCGATATCCACACCACTCATAGCATCATAATAGTTGTTTACACCATAAGTAAAATTAAATACATGCCCATAACCATTATAACCAATAGTATAGCTCTTACTATTTGTTAAACTTACACTTCTAGTAGCATGTTGATAACTAGCATATACATGGCCTCCATTTTTAACAGTAAATGTTTGTGAAATATTTATAGAAGATCCATTACTTGGTAATAAAATAGAAACTCCAAAACCATTTGAATTACTTTGAATTTCGTTTGAATTATAATTGCCGCCACTATAACTAATTGTAGTATTCACTGAAGATAATAGTTGTGTTCCATCTAGATAAGAACCCATCACATCATAACTGCGAATAGTTGGTGACCCTTTCCAATTTAAAACCGTAGCAATTCTTGTAGACGCAGATGTTGTTGCAGCTTTTGAAATTTTTAATTTCTTTGCAGTCGTTTCTATAGAAGTACCTATTGGCATAGGAATTTCTAAATAATTAGTTTCTACATGCTCTGGATTCATTTCATCTTCACTATAAGAATTAAATGTTTCCTGATCAATCAAATCTTGATATCCTTCATAAAACATTTTAGAAAAATAATCATACTGCATTTTTGTAAACGAAACTTCATTCCTATTAATGTAATATGTCACTTCTCTTGCATTTACATTTAACAAGTTCACCCCCAATACTAAAATTAAAATTTTAAAAAATCCTTTCATTTCCATCACCCAAGAAAATTAAAACATAAAATCCCAAAAATTTATAGCAAATTTAACTTGACAAAAAAAACTTCATTAAAATGAAGAATTTTAAAATTAATTATGATAAATATAATTCTATATAATTTATAATTTTAATTAAATTGTCATTGAAAATTTGTTTTGCATTTTCAAATGTTCCATTATAAGAATCAATTTGCTCATAATCAATATTATATAGATAATAATTAATTAGCTTATTTTCAACATCATATTCCCATTCATATATATTTTGCTTCATTTCTACATTTCCACCAAAAATTTTTGTAGATGGCATATAATACATAGATATTTTGTTTTCATTATTGATTTCAGTATATTTATAAATATCATTTTCTAATTTAAAATTATCCATTATTTTAACTGGAATATCATTTTTAACATAATCATTATTATTTATAATTTGTTCATCTTTAAAAAAGAACAAACCATTATTTTCAAAATCTTTTTTTAGCTTCAACTTAACATTATAATCTTTTTTATTAACGTCAGTAACTTTTAAGTATAAATTATTTTTTATATCATTTATATTATCATATACAATGTATTCATTATTACCGTAATTTTCTTTATACAAAATTATATCATCTTCTGTACTATACAAAGTTTTATTTTCATCATTATAGCAGTAAACTAAATCAACATTTTTAACTTCTACTCCAGAAATATTTACATTTAAATACATTTTTTCTTTAGAAGTTAAAAATAAACCAGATATATTAAGATTTTCTTGCTTTTCACTTATAAGATATACTTTAATCGATTTATATGAACTAATAAAATAATAAGCCAAAAAAGAACAAATCAAAAATATGAAAGAAAATAGAAAAACTTTAATAATTTTTTTACTTTATTATTTGTTGTTTTTACCACATCAATCAATACTTTATCAACTTGATTTTTATTTTCTAATTTTTCGCCAGCATATAAATCAGTTATACTAATTTTAAATAATTTTGAGATAGATTCAAATTTTTCAATATCAGGAATATTTTTGCCTGTTTCCCATGTTGATATTGCTTGACGTGTTACAAATAGTTTTTCTGCTAACTGTTCCTGACTCCAGTTATTGGCTTCACGCAATTTTTTAATAAAACATCCTATTTTTTTATTATCCATTTTATCACTCATTTCTATATTTTGTTTTACTTTTATCCAAAATCCAATCAACTGAATAATTTTTATCTTTGCATATTTTTAATAAAAAAGGACTTAATATTAAAGTTTTACCAGTTTCATATGCACTCCATGTTGAGTTAGAAGTATTTAGCATAGAAGCCATTTTACGAAGCGAATAATTATATTCATCTCTTATTTTTTTTATTTTAATACTGGTCTTTTTTAAATCAATATTCTTAGCAAGCACCTTTTCTCTTTTATCAGTAAGTTTTAAAATATAATCTATATTTATCTCGTAATAATTTGCAATATCATTTAATCTGCTAGTTGGTATATTTTCATAATCATTTTCCCACTTTCCATATAAAGAGTTTGAAATACCTAGCATTTTTGCTAATTTAATTCTGCTTAAACCTCTTTCTTCTCTTAATACTTTTAATCTTGTCAAACACATAAAAATTACCTCAAAATAATTGTTACATTATTAAAAGAAAATTTGTTAGAATTGGCAAATATACGAGCAAAATAGCAAAATTAATTTATTATTATAAAAAATGATTGTTAATATACAATTTACTTAAACCAAATTTTTAAGTTTTTGAAAAAATAAATTAGACAAATCCAATATGATGAATCAAAATAAACAAAAAAAATTTAAAATTAAATTAACTGAGATTTACCATAGTTTTCAAAATATTCAAAAAGAAGAAATATCTAAAATATATTAAGTAAAATTAAAACTACTAAAAAAAAATTATTATATCTTTAGTAGTTTTTTAGTTAATTACAAGCTACTTTAATATCTTCTGTAATTTCATACTTTCTAGGTGTGAAACATTTTAATATCTTTATACTATTTTTTATTTTTACAGTACCTTTTTTTTATTAAATATTACAATACGCTGCTTATAATAATTTCTTTTAATAAATAATACATGACATTTACAACAATAGAGTTACCTGCTTGATGATATAAACTTGTTTCACAGCAAACTTCTTTTGCTTTTTCATAATCTTCTTCATCAAACCCCATTAATTTCCATGCTTCCTTTGATGTTATTTTTCTAATTCTCATTATCTTCCACCTCCACTAAAATTTTTACATTATCACTTGTATTATTTGCAGTTAAAGTTGGCGAATTACCATGTGGAGAAAAAATTCTTGCAGATTGATTAAATTTACATTTTTTATCAACACCGCAAAGTCCACCATTTTTATACCTTCGCAAATCAACTTCATATCTTATTTCATTATCTTTTTTATTATCTAAATATACCTTATTTAATTTTCTCTTTACACATTTACCACTTAAATAATATTTTTCATCAACATTTTTTTCTAAAAAATCTTTAAAAATTAGTGTGTTATTTATTGGTTTTGGAAAGGTAAAACTTTTTTTATTTAATAATGCGACTAAAAAATACCTCTTTCTTGTTTGAGGTATTCCATAATCTACTGCATTTAAAACATCTTCAAATAATGTGTATCCTAATTTAACTAAATCATTTTTAAATAGAGTTAAGGTATCCCTAAATTTTTTACTAGTTATCATAGCAACATTTTCAAATATCACTACTTTTGGTTTAATTGCTACTTCACTTAGTAATCTAATCATTTCCCAACCCAATGATGATCTTGTAGAACTTTTAAAATCAAAGCCTTTCATTTTTCCAGCACAAGAAATATCTTGACATGGAAACCCACCAATCCATAAATCACAATAAGGCAAATTTTCCCCTTTTATTTTTGTAATATTACCTAAATTATAACTATCATCAATATTATGAATAGCACAATAACTTTTTATCGCACTTTTATCTATTTCAGAAAAAAATTTAATTTCGTAATCTTTAATAATTCCCTCTTTTTTTAATTTTTCAAGTGCTTTTTCAGGACTTCCAATTCCACTGAAAAAAGTACCAACTTTAACTATTTTTTTTGTCATTTTCAATACCCCCTTTTAAAATTATGACAATAAAAAAGACCTTATTAGGCCTTATGTAAATTAAAAGTATAATACTAATTTATCTATTTATAATAATTTTTTTAAACTTTATTAAATTGAAATTCTTCTATAAACCTTTGTATTATAAGGCTTTATTAATGTTTGGGTTTTCTCTTGGTTCATGGCACTTTCTCCCCCCCC
>CANQSC010000086.1 GCA_947626445.1 uncultured Bacilli bacterium | reverse complement strand
GTTTTACCACACTGTCTTACACCCAATACTACTAAAGGTTTAAAATTGTTAGTATTTTTCCATTTAACTAAATCATCGTAAATCTTTCTTTTCACATTTATCAAACTCCTGACTAATCTAATTATAACATAATTTACACTTTTTTGCAGGGAATATTAAGCAAAATTTACACCTTTTTGCAGGGAATGTTAAGCAAAATTTACACCTTTTTGTAGGGAATATTAAAAAAGTACCTTATTTATAAGATACTTAAACCTAATTTTGCTTATATATTTGTTGTTCAGTAATTAAATTATAACTTATTAATTTATCACTATCTAAATTTTCTTTATGCATATCAATAGCTGTAATTTGATGATTATCATAAGTCAAATAATAGTATATTCCTTTATCAAGATTGCAACAAGCACTATAAATAGTTATTTCAAATTTATTATCACCCATATGGACACATCCTCGTTGTTGTTCGACAGATGTTAGGATATGGAAAAATTGGCTAACACTAGATGCTTCACTATCATCTGATAAGGAGTTCATTTTAGTAAACACAGCTTTAACAAATCTTGATTGACTAGATAAGTCACCAGGAAGTCCAAGACCACCCATGCCTCGACTATATTTTTTTAAGTTTATTTTTGGGGCAAAGTTATTAACAGGTGGTTCAATACTTAAATTCATATAATTATTTAAGTTAAACATTTGATAATCAAAAGTGGGATTATTAGTTAAAACGCCAACCGGATTATCATATATTTTTAAACCGTCTTTAACACTTTCAACTATAAGCGATTCATTTTGGTAAGAGATTATCCAATGAAGAGGTGATGCTGGTAAGTCTTTACTAAAACTAAGATTAGCAATGTTGATATTTTCTAATAAAGCTCTTACTTCTTCTAAGTTAGCACATTGACTTAAAACCCAAGGAATAAATTCAAAAGAAGCTATGTTATCCTTTGTTGTTGATAACTCATGATAAAAGGCATTATCTGGAAAATTTAAACCAGCCATCCCAACACCTTTTTCATTTATAGCATCATAATATAAAGGATAATCATTATTAACATAAGCCATACCAATAAGAGCATAATGATGATTAATTTCTTTTTCTTTTAAAAATTTAAATGGATAATTTCTAGGTGTTATCGTAACCGTTTCATGATATGAATATTCTAAATCAAAGTTACGACCAAAATAATAATTTTTAGTATGATATGTAATTGCGGTACACATAATTTTTTCCCTCCTATAGTACAATTTAATAATAGCACTTTAAGAAGTTTTTGACTATATAGGTTTACTTATTTTTTGGTAAATCATAAACTTTATCAACGGCATTACAAACATTAGCTGAATGCGTAACAATAATGACACATTTATCTTCATCATGGGCTAAAGATTTAAAAATTGCTAAAATTTCATTTTCTGTTTGCTTATCTAAATTACCAGTTGGTTCATCGGCAAGTATTAAAGTAGGATTATAAGATAAGCTTCTAGCAATTGCTACTCTTTGTTGCTCACCACCAGATAATCTTAATACTTTGCGATCTATATAAGACTTTTTCAAACCAACTTTTTTCATTAATTCCAAAGCCTTAGCTTTTTTATCTTTAACTTTTAAACCACTAACATCCATTGATAGAATGATATTTTCACTAGCAGTCATAAAAGGAAGTAAGTTATAACTTTGAAAAACAATTCCGATATCACTATTACGATATTTATCTAAATTCATCTCTTTTAAACTTTTTCCTTCAAATAAAATATCACCTTCACTACATTTTTCAAGACCGCTTATTAAGGATAATAAGGTAGTTTTTCCACTTCCACTTCGACCCTTAATAGCATATACCTTACCTTTTTCAAAAGTAAAATTAATATTTTTTAGGGCATAGTCATCTTCATCAGCATCACTATAACGATAACTAGCATTTTTAACTTCTAGAATAATTTTATTATTTGCCATCTTTAAGACCTCTCTTTCAATATCGTAAGTGGTGAAAATCTTTCAATGCTAATCATGGATGCTAGAGAACTGATTAGAACCAGAAATAAACCAATTCCTAAAAGTTCAATTAAAACTTTAAAGTTAACAACAGCATCGATTTTATCATAAGCACATACAACAGGTACACCCATACCTTTCATTGGATTTCTCTCACCGTGTCCCATCATTTTATCACCACCAAAGTTTTTAAAGGTTTCTTCTTTTTTAGCGTTACTAATATTTATTTCATTAGTTAAAATCGCATTACTAACTGATTTAGAACTAAAAGCCCCAATACTTGCTCCTAAAAGAAGAGATACAAAGGCAATGATAAGTAACTCTAAAACAAATTGCATAGTTACTTTTAATTTACTCATACCAATAGTTCTTAAAACCCCAATCTCATATTTACGTTCTCTAATATTTATCATGTTGATAACTAATAAAACAAGTCCACCAATAATAAGAGTCATTATCAAAAATGTTGTAACAAATGAATTAATATTTTTAATACTTGATACCCCACTAGTAGCTAACTCTTCATTGGTTTGTAAAATAAAGTTTTCATCTAAACCTTTTTCATAAAATTCATTTTGTAGAGCTTCAACATTATCGTAAGAATCAATAATAAAAGTTGGATTAACATTAACTTTTAAATCAGTATTTTTATTAGTGATGTTAATAACGGCAGAAGCATTAGTTATAATTGTATTGGCTGAATTAGAAAACATCGTCATTTCATCATCAGAATTTTCTTTAAAAATACCAATAATCGTAAATTCATGAGAATCTTTATCATCACTTGTTAATTTTATTTTATCATTTAGTTTTAGACTATTATATTTAGCTAATTCTTCATTAATAAAAACATAATTCCCATCAAACGCAACATCCCAAGCATTATCAGTAATTTCACTCATTGTATAACTACCACTTATAAACTCATTCATTGCATCAATACTATCATAACCCATTAAAGTAAAATCACTACTACTAAAAGCATTATCCCTAGGTTTGCCAAAACCTTTTTGATCATCAGTTTCAATCTCAGCTTTTTTAATATTACTACTATTTAAACCAAGACTAGCTGTGTAATAATAAGTTTCAACATACTTACTATCAGCAAATGACTTGCAATATTATTAAAATTTTCTTTCATGTTTTCTCTTGAGTTTTCTTTAGATGGATCAAAATCTTTCATCATGTTTTCCCGATTAAAACCAATCGTTACTTCTTTAGCATAAGCACTTTGATAAGAATTAATTAAATCATTAGCTGTATTTTTAATTGCTAAAGTAATCGTACTTGCACAAGCAATAAATAAAATAATAATTCCAATTAAAATATTCCTTCCTTTATTTCTTATAATGGATATCCACGCATTTTTTAAAATATACAATTTTCTTCACCTCGCTTAAAAAATTATCATAGAAAAATGAAAAAAAGGTGAAAAAGAAAAAAAGAATTTATGAAAAAATTCTTCTAATATAATATTTATTTTTTAAGGTTTTAAGGCTGTAATAGGCACTATGTAAACACCATCTTCTCTTTTTGAGGCATAATCTATTAACCCACTAATGACACACAAAAATTTAGGTGGATTTTCGCATTGTTTAGCAAACTTAATTAAGTTATTAGCAGCTTCATCAATTTTTCCAACTCCTAATTTTATTTCTATTGCTCCATATGTTCCATCACTTAGTTCAACAATAGCATCAACTTCTTCACCAGTATTATTATTATGAAAATGATAAATATGTCCTCCTAAATATTCAATATAAATTCTTAAATCTCTCACAACTAATGATTCAAACATAAAACCAAACATTTCTAAGTCTTTTATTAATTGTTCTTGCTTTATCCCTAAAGCTGCACATGCTAAAGATGGATCAATAAAGCGTCTTTTAGAAGTCTTACCAACTCTTAGGCGTGAACGAGTTTTTAAAGAATAAGGCAATTGGTCATTTATTAAATGAATATTTTTTAAAGTGCTAAGATAATCAGCTACCGTATTTCTACTTATTTGATAGTTCTCTTTAGTTGTATAATCTTCAATATCATTTATAAGTTTTTCATTAGTTACAAGTGTCGATTCATTTCTTGCTAAAGAACGTAATAACAGCAACATTTTTTCTCTATTTCTTACAATTCCATCATAATTAATATCATGATCTAACACGTCTTCTAAATAACTTTGTGGTAACCGATAATAGTTTTTACTTTCAAATTTTAAACTAGCAGGCCAACCTCCTCTTATAATTAGGTCAGCTAGTTTTTGAATAGTTGGTTTATTTTTTAAATTAACTGCAATTTTCTTATTCGCAAATAAATCACCTAAAGAAACTGTACCTTCAGAATCTTTAGATTCAAATAAAGACATAGTATACATATTGGTTCTTCCGAAAGTTTCCGGAAGAAAGGAGAAAGTAGATAGAAATATCTGCTTTTTACTTTTCTGAAATAGAAT
>CANQSC010000085.1 GCA_947626445.1 uncultured Bacilli bacterium | reverse complement strand
GTATTTTTTTCTTTTTTTACTAATTCAAATTGTAATTTCATGTTATCACCTAATCTAACTTTTTATTTCAACCTCTTTAATATTTTTAAATTTCCGATATTTTTCTACTAAAGATTCTCGATACAAAATAGTATGACTTTCATATTCTTTAATCCATTCATCATAACGATGATACTTTTCAATTTCATTTAATAAAATAAATTCTTTAACTTCAGAAGTTGTTTCTTGATAATTTTTTTGAAAATATGCTATTCCTTTTTCAAATTCATCTAAAGTAAAATAAATATTTGTAATAGCATATACTGTATCATTAATATTTTCTTCTATATAAAATTTATCAGAGTAATCCCGAGCTTCTTTTAATTCTTCTTTTAATTCAGAAATTTTATTATCTAACAAAGGTATAGCTTGTTCTTTAATTTCTTTTGAATTTAAATTATCAATAAGTTCATCATACATAAATGTACTTAATTCATTTTGGTCTTTACATACATCTAATAGAGAAATACATAAATTTAAATTTGTTTCATTAACAGAATTTGCAAATAATCTTTTTATAATATTATCATAATACACTGATTGTTCAATCCCAATTGCCCCAAAAGTATTCCAATTACTAAATTTTAAATACATACATCCATAACTTAATCTTTTAAATAATTGAATTAAAAGAATTGTTGCTTCTAAACCTTCTTTAGTATTAGCAGGATACTTATTTAATTCTTTATAAAATCTTTTAACTTTAAAACGCCATTTACTACGTTCATTTTTATTAATTATTTTATTTGGATAAGCATATAAGTTATTGTCTACACATTCCAAAAAATAAGTTACCTTTTCAGTAAGAGATTCAAAACTTATAGATTCTTCTTCTTTTTTGATTTTTTTAGCATCTTTTAAGTTAATTAAATAATTATCAATTTCATATTCTTCTTTAACGCTTTTAGGTATTCTTTTATATAGTTCAACAATAATATCATTTAAATCTTTTTCATCATATTTTTTTATTACATCTCTTAATTCTTTTACTAACATAATTTTACTCCTTATTTTTCACATTTGATAAACATTGCATCTCCAAAAGAGAAAAAACGATATTCTAATTTAATTGCTTCATTATAGGCTTTCATTATTTTATCTTTACCTGCAAAAGCACTGACAAGCATTATTAAAGTACTTTTTGGTAAATGAAAATTAGTTATTAAACAATCAATAGCTTGAAATTTATAACCAGGATAGATAAAAATATTGGTGTTTTCTTTAACAGCTTTAAAAGTATGATATTTACTCATTACTGATTCTAAAGTTCTTGTTGATGTTGTACCAACGGCAATAATTCGTCTTTCATCTTTTTTAGCTTGATTTAAAATATTAGTTGTCTCTTCACTTACTTCATAATATTCACTATGCATGACATGTTCTTTAACATTACTTACCATTACGGGTCTAAATGTTCCAAGGCCAACATGTAAGGTAACATATGTAATAATAACGCCCATTTTTTTAATTTCATCTAATAATTCCTTCGTAAAATGAAGTCCTGCTGTAGGAGCTGCTGAACTACCTAAAACTTTGGCATACACAGTTTGATAACGGTCCTTTTCTTTTAATTGTTCATGAATATAAGGTGGAAGGGGCATTTGACCTAATTGTTCTAATATCTCCATTAATATTCCATCATAAATTAACTTAACAGTTACCATACCATCTTCTTTTTTTTCCATTACTTCGGCAATTAAGGAATCACCAAATTTTATTTTTGTACCAACATGTAATCTCTTAAAAGGCTTTGATAAACATTCCCAAGTATTATCCCCTAAATCTTTTAAAAGCAATAATTCAATAACAGCTCTAGTATCAATTTTTTCACCAATTAATCTTGCGGGAATAACTTTGGTATTATTTAATACTAAAACATCACCTTTTTTTAAATATGATTTAATATCGGTAAAAACTTTATGTTCAATAACTCCCGTATCTTTATCTAAAACTAAAAGCTTAGATGCACTTCGCATCTTTAGAGGCGTCTGCGCAATTAAACGTTCAGGTAATTCATAATCAAAATCTTCTGTACTCATAATTTACCTCTATATTTTAAATTCTTTATTTATTTTCTTATATGCTTCTTCAAAATTATCCATGGCAAGTCTTAAAACTTTAATATTAGTACTATTAAGTTCTTCTCCTAAAGTTTTATACATATCTTGTTGTTTAGTACTACTTTCTTCACTAAAAGATTGATAGGTATGATGTGGTTCTCTTTTAAGCCTTTCTTCAAAAATATGAGGATCTTCTAAATATAATAATACTAAATAAATATCATAATTTAATTTAGTTAATTCTTCTACTAAATAATTATATACATCATTAAAAGAATAATCTTTATAGCCTAATCTTGCATAAACTTCTTCCGTAAAAAAAGTTCGATCAAAAATAATATCCATTGGTATATCTTGCATTTGTTTTAAATATGAAAGTAAAGCTAAATACATTTTTTTACTTATTAATTTACCAGTTTTACTTTTATCTTTTTGACCACTTAAGCGATATAAATTAGAACTAGGAATATTTTCTCTTAAATAATTTGCTAAAGTTGTTTTTCCTGTTCCTTGTGGTCCTTCAATAATAATTAAACGATTTTTATCCATAATTCCTCCTAAAATAAACTTGTATTATGAGAAATTTGTAAATGCTCATAACTTTTTTCAGTTGCTACTCTTCCTCTTTGAGTTCTTTTAATAAAACCTTCTTGCATTAAGAATGGTTCAACGACATCTTCAATTGTTGATGCTTCTTCACCAATACTTGTAGCAATAGTTTCAACCCCAACTGGTCCGCCATTAAACTTTTTAATTAAACTAGTTAAGTATTCAATATCAATAGAATCAAGTCCATATTCATCAACTTTTAAACGTTTCAATGAATCTTCTGTTAATTCTTCATCTATTTCATAAACATTTTTAACTAAGGCAAAATCTCTAACTCTTTTAAATAAACGATTGGCTATTCTTGGTGTTTTACGGCATCTTTTGGCTATTAATCTAGCAGCTTCTTTTTTAATCGGCATATCAAGTACTCTACTAGTTCTTAAAATAATTTTTAATAATTCATCTTCACTATAATAATTTAATTTAGAGACTATTCCAAACCGATCTCTTAAAGGACTAGAAATATCACCAGCTCTGGTTGTAGCACCAACTAATGTAAAGGGCGGTAAATCAATTTTAATGGTTCTTGATTTACCATCGGTATTTAAAACTAAATCAATTTCAAAATCTTCCATCGCTGGATATAAAATTTCTTCAATAAATTTAGGCATCCGATGAATTTCATCAATAAATAAGACATCTCCTGGTTCTAAAGTTGATAAAATAGCTGCTAAATCTCCACTTTTTTCAATAGATGGTCCAGAAGCCGTTTTAATATTTACCCCAAGTTCATTGGCAATAATATGGGAAAGGGTTGTCTTGCCAAGTCCTGGTGGACCATATAATAATACATGGTCTAAAGGCTCATTTCTAATTTTTGCTGCTTCAATGAAAACTTTCAAATTATCGGTTATTTCTTTTTGCCCAACATATTCTTTTAAACTTTGGGGTCTTATATTATTTTCAAAAACATCCACACTTTGTTCTTCAGCATCAACAATGCGATTATCCATACATCAAACCTCCTTATTTTAGTAATAATTTTAATGCTTCTTTAATTTGACTCTCAATAGGTAAACTACTATCAATATTAGGTATAATTTTTTTAATATCAATCATTTTATAACCTAAACCTTCTAATACACTTGCTAATTCTTCATTAACTGAATTATTTACCACTTCTTCTTTACTCATTAATTTACCCTTTAAATCAAGAATAATTTGTCTAGCTACTTTATCTCCTACTTTAGGAAATTTCTTTAAATATAAAATATTTTCCCTATCAATCGCGTCAATAATTCCTTTAACACTTCCCGTAGCAAGCATTGGCATGACAAGTTTAGGTCCAACTCCTTTAACACTTATTAAACGTAAAAATAGCTCTTTTTCTTCTAAAGTATTAAATCCATAAAAGGCTTGTTCTTCTTCTCTAATATGATGATAAATAAATACTTTAACATCACCATCAGTATTAAAACTAAAAGGATTTGCAACATAAATATGATAACCAATATTATTTACTTCTAAAAAAATTGAATTACTTTCATAACCAGTTACTTTACCTATCATATAACTATACATATAACCACCATTTACATTATAAAATAAAATAATTATTATGACAAGCAAAGAAAAAAGACTTTAATAGTCTATTGAACTTAATAATTTTAATTCATTACCAACAAATACTACTAAATATTTCATCGGATTACCAAGTCTTTCATCTTTACTATAACTTTCTAATTGACTTTTTCCTTCATTTATTTTTTCTTCTAATAATTCTTCACTATAATCTTTTTTCTTTATATATTTTAATTCAATCATTATATTATTTTTCATTAAATTATTAT
>CANQSC010000084.1 GCA_947626445.1 uncultured Bacilli bacterium | reverse complement strand
AAAACTCGCAATTCC
Organism: uncultured Bacilli bacterium; assembly: GCA_947626445.1. GTDB lineage: Bacteria > Bacillota_I > Bacilli_A > RF39 > UBA660 > Ventrenecus. Next base: position 4,491 of record CANQSC010000084.1, on the reverse strand, counting down.
AATATTTATCGGCATTTGCGAGCTTATTTTATGCTACAACTGTCAAATTCAAGATTAAAAATTAAAATACAAGTTTTTCATGCATTGCCAGCCAAAAAGCAAAAATTAAAATAAATTTCTTCGCAAAGAATTTTGATATAATATGTGCATAATAAGGTGGTTGTATTATGAGTGAAGAATTAATTAAAAAAATTGAAGAAAGTCAAAATTTGGGAAGAGCAGAAAGAAGAAAAAAAGAAAGATTTTCACAAAAGAAATATAAAGACAAAACTATAAAAATTAAATCTGGAAAGAAGTTTACTAAATCTCCTGGTTTAGATAAAGAAAAACGAAGACAATTATTAAACGATAAAAATTTATTAAATGAATTGAGAAAAATAATTGTTAAATATTTTCCAGATTTAATGTCTTTGTTTTCTAAACTTACTGACAAGAGACATAAAAGTTACATTACATATAAAATGCGTACAATAATTATGACTAAATTATTTGCTTTACTATGTGGTATTACTACTATGACAGGTATAAATGATTGGTTTGATACTGAAGAAGCTATTAAAAATTTATCTAAAATTTGTAATCAAGAATTAAAAGAAATTCCTGATTGGCAAACAATTCAAGATGTTATTGAACAATTAGACTATAACGAAATTGATGATATTAGAAAATATATGTTTAAAGCTTTACTTAGAAGTAAAATGTTTGACCGCTTTCGTTATAATGGTTGCATTCAATTAATTGTTGATGCAACTGGTTTAACTGCTTTAGACTATAACTTAAATGGCAACTGTTTAACTAGAACTAGAGATGGTAAAACTAAGTATTATAAATATGTTTTGGAAGCTAAAGTTGTTTTTGGTAATATGCTTATTAGTATTGATTCTGAGTGGATTGAAAATAATAACTTTAATAACGAAAATGATAAACAAGATTGTGAAATTAATGCTTTTAAAAGAATGCAAAAAAGAATTAAAGATAATTATCCTAAATTAAAATTTATTGTTACTGGTGATGCTTTATATGCTACTACTACAATGATTGATATTTGTAAAGATAATCATTGGCATTATATCTTCAATTTAAAGAAAGATAGATTGAGAAATGTTTATCAAGAATTTGAAGATAATATTAATTATGAAAATGAAGTATCTAAAGAAAATTATTATTTATCTTCAAATATTCCTTTTAAACAACACAATGTTAATGCTTTTAGATTCATTGAAAAAAATGCTGATGGTAAAACAACAACATTTAATTATATTATGATTTAAAAGTAGATACTTTTAATATTGTACAGATTGTTTCCATGGGAAGACGTCGTTGGAAAATTGAAAATGAAGGTTTTAACGAGCAAAAAAATGGAACTTATAATATAAGTCATTTATGTAGTCGTTTTGAAAATGCTCTTAAAATCCATTATCTATTAATTCAAATTGCTCATACTATTAGGCAATTATTTGAACTAGGTTCTTTAGTGGTAAAAGAAGTAAAAAAGATTTTGACAAAAAAAGAAATAAGCAAAAAATTAATCGACACACTTATTTCTTCATCAATCACAAATCTAGAAAGTTTAGATTTAAACTTTCAACTCAGATTTGATGATTAAATTATACTACTAAAATTGTTATTTGAAAACTAGTGTGTCGATTTTTTTAAATTTTTCTTATATTTGTTTTTGCATGCAATAATTTCTCGAAAAAAAACTTTATGAACTTTTTCTTCTTCAAATTTCATAAAGTTTTTCTTTTTAAATTAATTTACTCTTTTTGGCTGTGCATTGCTCTTATATCTTCTTACATCTATTTAATTTTATAAATTTAATTTATAAAGACATTATAAATAAATTTCCAACAAAAACGGAGCCATAAAAGGCTCCTTCAGGGGGTTTGTCGATTCACTCTCATTTAAAGGTCGTGATCATGAATCAGCGTAGCGTTTATATCTACGCTATAAACAGATTAATATATTCTAAAGATTTTGTCAATTATTAAATTTTAATTCTTCAATAATTTTGACATAACTTGTCACTTTTAAATATTCTTCACTATCAATCCATTCTTTAACATCATCTAATGCTTTTAATAAGACATCATAATTTTTTCTTAAATCAGCAATTTTAAAGGTCATATCACCACTTTGTCTTTCTCCAAATAAATCTCCTTCACCCCTAAATTCAAAGTCTTTTTCACTAATATAAAAACCATCATTACTTTCTTCTAAAACCTTTAACCGTTTGACATCTTCATTACATATCAAGTAACAGTAGCTTTGCAAATCATTACGACCAACTCTTCCTCTTAACTGATGAAGAGTAGCAAGTCCAAAACGTTCAGCATTAAAAATAATCATCATCGTTGCTAATGGTACATCAACTCCTACTTCAATAACCGTAGTTGAAATTAATATTTTTATTTGACCATTTTTAAAATTATTCATAATCTCATCTTTTTCTTTAGCTTTTAACTTACCATGTAAAACTTTTGTTGGTACCTTACCATGAAAAGCTGAATCAAATTTTTCTTTTAGACTTAAAACTGTTTCTAAAGGCATATCTTCATTTTCTAATATCATTGGAGCCACAACATAAATTTGATGATTTAATTTTATTTCTTCTAAAACTTTATATAAAACATCTTTTAATTCACTTTCTTTTTTTACATATGTAATAATATCTTTTCTTCCATTAGGTTTTTCTTTAATTATTGAAGTGTCCATATCACCATAAATAGTTAAAGCATAAGTTCTAGGAATAGGCGTTGCACTCATAAACAAAACATCAGGTTTAACACCTTTTTCTTGTAAAATATTTCTTTGATTAACCCCAAAACGATGTTGTTCATCAGTAATAACAAAACCTAAATTAGCAAAACTTAAATTTTCATTTAAGATAGCATGAGTTCCAATTAAAATATCAATTTCATTATTGCTAACTTTTTTCATAATATCATTTTTATTCTTTTTAGTCATACTTCCAATTAATAATTCAACTTTAAGATCTAATTTTTCTAAAAGTTTTTTAATTGATTCATAATGTTGGGTTGCCAAAAGTTCTGTTGGAGCCATAAAAGCCCCTTGATAACCAGCTAGAAAATTTGCATAAAGTAAAACTGTGGCCACAATGGTTTTACCACTTCCAACATCTCCTAATAATAATCTATTCATTCTTTTTTTAGAAGTAAAATCATCTAATCCTTCATTAATACTTTTTAACTGATCATTTGTTAATTTAAAAGGTAAATTATTTATAAAATCATTTATTAAATTCTTATCAATTTTTTTAATAATCGTTTCTTCATTAACTTTAATTTTCTTTAAATATTGAACTTTAAATAAGAATAAAAACAATTCTTCATATATTAATCGATTTCTAGCAATATTTAATAATTCTTCATTATTAGGTTGATGAACTACCCTCATAGCTTCATCTTTATTAATAAAATGATATTTTTCTAAGTATTTTTGAGGTATATAATCTTCTAAATCAAGAGCTTCTTTTAAACCTTCTTTAATTATTTTTTCTAAAACCGCATTTTTAATATTTTTAATACTATGATATACGGGAATAATTTGTTTTTCTAATAATTCGCCAAATTTCAAATTACTCGCGGTGAATAAGTTTTTATGAACATCATATTTACCAGTTGCAATTATTTTTTGTCCAATCTTTAAATTAGGTCTTAAATAAGCTCGATTATAAATAACTAAAGATATTAATTTACCATTAGTTATAACTTTCATTCTTAAAACATTTAAATTTTTTTTAATATATGCAACTCTACTAATATCACTTACAATGGCATTGATAATAACTGTATCATCACTAATTTTATTGTCTAAAACTGTAGGAATAAGAATTTGATAACGATATGGATAATATGTTAATAAGTCATCTAATGTATAAATATTTGCTTCATAAAATGATAAAAGTGTTTTATCTCCTACTCCTTTTAAATTTTGTAAATTCATATCATCAACCTCAATGTTAAATTTTTAGACTTAATAATGTCTTCAAAATTAATAAACTCTAAACTATTATCTACTTCTACTCTATTACAAAAAAAGATTCTTCCCCTACCATCTAAATTACCAATTAAAAAACCAATATTATCTACTCTAATTTTATAAACAATATTATCATCTATATAAAACGGTTTGATATTATTTTCTTTAGCATACTTAGCTATTTCATAATAAAGTAAACATAAATTTTCAGCATTATTACAATCTAATTCCGTATTGTTATTTCTAAATAGTAAAAAATAGTCATCAGAAAAGATCGGATACTTACTAGTAAAATTAATAAGCCATTTAAGATATTCAATATTATCATATAAATATTCTTCTTTTACTACTTCATTCATTATAATAACACCTACTAAAAGTATATCATGTAAATTATTTAATTTAAACTAAATTTATAGGTTTTTGCCCTATACAAAAAATAGACGAAAGACATAACTTACAAATGAGGAGGGTAAATATGTTATTTGA
>CANQSC010000083.1 GCA_947626445.1 uncultured Bacilli bacterium | reverse complement strand
TATAATATTAATTACTATGTTTTTGATGTATTTTTACATCTATTTATTCTTTAGACACAGTTAACTTAATGGGACCAATACTTCTGATGAAGATTTATTTACTTCAATTTATAAGGAAGTTTAAATTTGCTAAACTAAAAGATATTTGATACAATGTAAATGTCTTTAGATTTGGTCTGTTGGTGAAGGGGTTAAACACGCGCGCCTCTCAAGCTCGTATACACGGGTTCAAATCCCGTACAGACTACCAAATGTAAATTAACTCTGTTTAGAGTTTTTTTTAATTGCATTATTTTTTTATTTGTTCTAATATTAAAATAGAGAAGAGGTTAATAATGAAAATTGCTTTAATAAATGAAAATAGTCAAAAAAAGAAAAATGAATTAATTTTTAAAATTTTAGAAAAAACTGCTAAAAGATATGGTCATGAAGTTTTTAATTATGGTGTAAGAGAAGATAGTGATTATAAATTAGATTATGTTGGTGCGGGAATTTTAAGTGGTATTTTATTAGGCAGTAAGGCTGTTGATTTTGTTATCAGTGGTTGTTCTACTGGTGAAGGCCTTTTAATAACGGCTAATAAAATGCCAGGAGTTATATGTGGTTATGTAAATAATCCTGTATCTGCTGAACTTTTTTTAAGGATTAACGGTGGGAATGCTATTTCCATCCCTTTTGGTATGAATTTTGGTGTTGGTTTTGAAATTAATTTAGAAAATATATTGCATACTCTTTTTCAAACCGAAGCTAAAAGTGGTTATCCAATAGATCGTAAAGAAATTCAAAATGACCAATTAAAAAAATTAAAATATCTTGATAATTTAAATCACCAAGACTTATATCAAATATTAGATAAAATGGATAAAGACTTACTTTATCATATAATTAAAAATTCTTATTTTGAAGAAAATTTCTTTGCTTATAGTCAAGATGATAATATAAGTGAATTGTTAAAAGATTTAATTGATTTGTAGCCTAGCTACTTTTTTTTAAGTTTAAAATATGATAAGATTATTAGTAGAGGATAGAGTGATTTTTATGAGCAATGAAGCATTTTTTAGAAATCTATTAGAACGTTTTCCTAATTTAAATGACCTTGAATTTAAAGATAATACTTTAATATATCAAAATCAAACTATTAAATTAGATAATATTCATTTAGATACTTTTTTTAGACAAAATACTAATTTAACTCATAATTTATATAGTTTAACTTCTAAAGAAGTTTTTAATATAATTGCTAATCATTGTAGATTTAATATTAAAGAAAAAAATTATCTTAATTTAGATGAAAATATAATTATTAAAGGTATGAGAGTAATTAATCATAAAAATGAAAATGGTTTAATAAGTAATTATATTTATCTTATTGATGAACAAGAAAAATCTTATATTGATTCTTGTGATTATGCGATTGAAGCTTTTAATTATTATAATCAAAATAATAGCGAATTTAATCAAATAACAGTTAGAATGATAAATGAATATTTAAAACAATTTAAAAATAATGAAATTAATGATGAAAAAGAAATAATTAAATTATATGAAATAAAAGATTATCTTCTATCACCATTAAAAGAAAAATTAGATTTATTTTTAGAAAAAATGAAAGAATTAGAATTAAAAGATAATAAAACTTTAGAAGAACAAAAGCTTTTAAGTGATTTTAAAGAATTTAGTAATATAAGTAAAAATGCTAATATGCAAAGAAAACTTAAAGCTAAAACAGGTTATTTAAATGGCTTAGTGATTATTGCTTTAGTAACAACATTAGGAATTATTTTAAGTGTTTTATTAGTAAAAGGGTTGAGGTAGAGTTAAATGAAAAAGCTTTTAATTATTGTTTTATGTTTAGGATGTTTTGGTTGTAATAGTAAAAACATTGTTAATGAAGAAAAAGTTGTTAATGAAAGTCAAGTTACTTTAGATTTATTGGGTGAAGAAGAAATCGCTTTAAATTATAATGAAGAATATGTTGAACCAGGATTTAAAGCTTTAAATAAAAATAATGAAGATGTTAATGATTTAGTTAAAGTAACGGGTCAAGTTTTAAATAGACCGGGAGAATATACTTTATCTTATGAATTAAATGTTGATGATGAAATAATTACTAAAGAACGTAAAGTGATAGTTAAAGCTTTAGAAGTAGAAGAAAATGCTAGTTTTGTTCCAGTTTTAATGTATCATTATTTTTATGATGATGAAGCAGGTGAGACAGGAAGCGATGGAAATTATTTAGCCAAAAGTTTATTTGAAGAACAATTAAAATATTTAAAAGATAATAATTATTATTTTCCAACAATGAAAGAATTAAATGATTATATTGATGGTAATTTAAAATTGCCAAGTAAAAGTATTATTTTAACAATGGATGATGGAGCTGAAAGTAATTATCGAATTGCGTATCCTTTAGCCGTTAAATATCAAATTCCTATTGTGTGGTTTGTTGTTACTAGTTGGACAGATCCAAATTTACCATATCAACAAGAAATAATTAATTCGGGATATGTTAGTATGGAAAGTCATACTCATGATATGCACCGTGCTGGTTGCAGTGGGATGATGCATGGAGGTTTATTTCAATGTATCAGTAAAGAAGAAGGTTTAAAAGATTTAACAACTTCCAAAGAAATGCTTAAAACAGCTATTTCACTAGCATACCCATTTGGTGATTATAATGATAATACTAAAGAAATGTTAAGAGAAGCTGGATATGATTTAGCTTTTACGACAGAATGGGGTGTTGTAAAACCTGGTATGGATAAATATGCTTTACCAAGAATTAGAATAAGTGATGGTAATTCACTGCAAACTTTTATTGACTCTATTTCATAAAAAGATTATACTATAAAGCAATTTAAAGGAGACAGTTATGGATTTAAAAGAAGTAGAAAGATATTTAGTCCATTTTCAAACTTATAAAGATGAAGAATCTTTTGAAGTTTTAAGAAAAAACTACGAGGTTTTTTTGTATAATTTTTGCCATAAACTTAACAATTTACCATTTACTAAAGAAGAGTTAGAATCTTCTATATTATTAAGTTTTTATAGTGCATTAGTAAATTATGATTATCAAAAATATAGCATGAATGCTTTAACAACTTATATTTGGAAAACCATTTTAAACAATATTTTAAATGAAGCAAAAGCTTTAAAAAGAAGAAAAGAAGTATTAACTTTGGATGAAATAATTAATAAAGATAATGATACAACAAGAGCTGATTTAATTGTCGGTATGAATGAAGAAGATGTCTTTAGATTTGCAACAATAAATTATAATAAAGAAGTAATCAAAGAAATGTTAGAATGTTTAACTAAAAAGCAACAAGAAGTTATTAAATATCGTTATGGAATATGTGGGTATCCTTTTAAAAAAGTTGAAGATCTAGCTTTAATGTTTGATTGTTCAAAACAATATATTTCTAGTTGTGAGCGTGATTCGCTAAAGAAAATGAGAAAGCTTTATAATGATAAATATCATGATTTAGTTTAACGACATAATCTGACAAAATAAGTATACTTTTTTCCAAAATTAACAAACTAATATTGGAAAGGAGAAATATCATGTTAACTAAAGTTAAAAAAATTAGTATTTTTTTAATACTATTATTAAGTTGTTTTATTACAACTAATGTCAATGCTGAAAGTAAAACTGTTAAAAATCAAGATGAATTAAAAAGTGCTTTAAGTAATAAAGATATTGATACGATTATTTTAGGTGGAGATATAAATACTACAGAAAAAATAAATATAACTAGACCAATTTATCTTGATGGAAAAAATCATACTATTAAATATGTAGGTAAATTTGGTGATAGTGATGATTTTACTGTTTGGGCAGGTATTTATGTTTTACAAGTTTATAAAACCAATGCTACTATTAAAGACGTAAAATTAACTGGTGGGAATGCAGGTCTTTTAATTAATGGCTCAGTTGTTAAACTAGAAGGAACAATTGATGTATCGGGAAATGGCTTTGGTGGAATTGAACTTGGTAAGGGAGCTAATGTTTCTGAAGCTCCAAGAGTTGATTTAGATAGTAGTACTGATTTAAAAAATGATTCAGAAAGTAATGATAGACCAACATTATGGGTACCTGATGATACCAATGGAGCTGTAATGTCTATTGATGGTGTTAAAGAAACATTAACTGCTGGTGAAGAATTATCATTAACTGAAATTGATGAATTATTTGATATTGATGTAAATCCTCAAACTAATGATAGTATAATTATTGTTTTAATAATTACTTTAAGTTTAATTGGAATATTAAATATTAAAAAAGTAAGAAAAGAATAATTAATATTAAAAAAGTTTTAATTTTGAAATAATAAAGTGTAAAGTAAAATTTTGCTTTACATTTTTTAGTTATTCTTTTGTTATTTTAAATTTTTGAATTATAAAGAGTGGTCTAAAATAATTAGAATTACTTGACTTAGGGGGGGGGGTAATTTATGTGGACGTCCACATAATTTACCTTATGTGTACATTTTAGTTATGTGTACATTTTTAAAAAAAGCCAGTATTTAAAAGCTTTTTTAGTTAATTTT
>CANQSC010000082.1 GCA_947626445.1 uncultured Bacilli bacterium | reverse complement strand
ATTTCCTCCATTTTAAATATTTTGGTTATTTCTTCTAATTCTTTTGACTTTCTTGCCATTTTTTATCATCCCTTTTCTCTTATTAAAAATAACATATTTTTTTCAATATGTCATTTTTTGCGATTTGATGATTTTATCCTGATGTGACTTTACTTTATTTTACATTAATTTTTTTGTAAATCAGGGTGTCTTTTAAAAAATTCTTCTAATATCATAATTTTTAAATCTTTATTTTCTATTTCTTCTATTTGGCTAGCATTTTTATAATATTCTACTAATAAAATATTTTTAGGATTTTCTTCTTCAAATAAAATTAAATATTCATGAACATCTTTTAATATTTTTTCTAATACAACATAATCTTTATCATCGATTGTCATAACTGTTATTTCATCATTCATAATTTTGGACCTCCAACCCCTTCTTTTTCTTCTAATACTTTTTCATAATTTAAATCAACCATTGCTTGATAATATTCTTCTTCACTTTGAAAACCTAAACTTTGATAATATTCCTCAAAATTTTTAGCATCACCAACATACCTATCATCTATCCAATTAAATACTTTATCAATATTTTGATTATTTTCATCATATTCAATTAAATCAGCAATATCAGCTAAATGAATATCACCTAAATCTTTACTTAAAGCATAATATTCATTAATTTTGGAAGCAATATTTTGATGATTATATCCCCAACCCCTAGGATATCCATGTTCATCTAATAATCCTTCATAGCGATTATTCTTATCAGTTAAAGTTGTCCAATCTTGTTCAATAACACTTTTCATGGCTTTTTTACGGTCATGTTGTTCCCCTAAATTGGCAGTCATTGCATAGGCATTAGCCGCATACATAGCTGTTATAGCCGCAATAGCAGACTTAATCATAAAACCTTCTATTTGACTTTTTCTAATTGTTTTAACTACCGCATTTTTTAATTTACGGTCTTCTATTTTTTGTTTAATTTCTAAATCTTTATCATCCATATTCTTCACTTATCCTCTTCTATTTCAATCATACCTGTTTTTTAAAAAAGTGTCAATCTAAGTTTTTAAAATTTATATTTACTTTACTTTATGTTATCATATATTTATAAATAGAAAAGGGGCTAATAATGAAAGATAGTATTTTTAAAGCTTATGATATTAGAGGAATTTATCCAAGTGAAATAAATGAAGAGGGAGCATATACTATTGGCTTAAGTTATGGTTCTTACCTTCAAGAATTTTGTGATAAGAAAAAGTGCGTTATTGGTTATGACAATCGCTTATCTAGTCCTAGCTTAACTAAATCTTTAATAAAAGGTTTATTGGATTCAGGAATTAATGTTATTAATTATGGGATGATAACTACTCCAATGCATTATTTAACCAGACATATAGAAAATACTTATGGCATAATGGTTACAGCAAGTCATAATCCTAAAGATGATAATGGTTTTAAATTCTCTTTTGATCCTTTATCAAATGCTCGAGGAAAAATGATTACTGATTTTAAAGATTATACTTATAAAGGAAAATTCTTAAAAGGTCATGGTCTTTATGAAGAAAGAGATATAAAAGATGAATATTTAAAATATTTAAATGAAAATGTTTTAATGAATGATAAAAAATTAAAAGTAGTTATCGATCCTGGTAACGGTGTTACAACTACAATTGTTAAAGATGCCATGAAATTATTTCCTAATCTTGATGTAACTTATATTTGTGATGAAAATGATGGAACTTTTCCAAATCATCATCCCGATCCCGCTATTGAAGAAAATATGGAAATGTTAAAGAAAAAAGTTTTAGAAGTTCATGCTGATTGTGGAATTGCTTATGATGGTGATGGTGACCGTCTTGGGATGATTGATGAATTAGGAAGCTTTATTATGGCTGATAAAATTATGATCGTAGCCGTTAAAGCTTTAATAAATGATTTTAAAAATAAAACTATTTTATGTGATGTAAAATGTTCAAAATCTTTAATAGATGAAGTAGAAAAACTAGGTGGTAAGATTTATATGAATCGAACTGGAACTAGTTTCACTGAAAGTACTACAAAAGAAAAAAATATTTTATTAGGTGGTGAATTATCTGGGCATATTTTCTTTAATGACCGAGGCCCTGAAATTTGTAGTGCAATTTATGATGGTTTAAGAATTTTAGAAATATTATCTAATACTAATCAAACTTTATCAGAAATATTAGCAGATATTCCTAAATATTATTCAACCCCAGAAATAAAAATACCTTGTAGTAATGAAGAAAAATTTAAAGTTGTAGATATGGTTAAACAAGAAATAATTGCAAAGAATTTAGAATATACCGACATTGATGGAATTAGATTTAATGTTAATAATGGTTGGGGGTTAATTAGAGTTAGTAATACTGGTCCAAATATTACCGTAAGATTTGAAGCCAAAACCAATGAAGAATTAGAAACAATTAAAAAAGAATTTATGGATTTAGTTTTATCTAAGCTCCCATAAATTCTTTTTAATTTAAACAATTTCTAATTGATAAAATTATTTAATTAACTTTAAGTCATTTGTTCTAGCAATTGTTTATCTAACCATAGCATAGTTTCAAATAAAGCTTTATTACGATTTTTTCCAGTATCAACAAATTTTAAATCATATTTTCTTGCTTCCTGTTCTAGTGTTTTACTATCTTCTAACCAAGCATCAACAAATCTCATCATTAATAAATTAGAATTAACAATAGTCCAGTCATTGTCATTTTCATACTTTCTAATTCTTTCTAAAATACTTTCTTTAGTTTCATTAGGATAACCTATAACAATTACAATAACTCCTTGTTTTTTAAATTGTCTACATACTCTAGGTTTAGTAGAAACAGTATCTAAAATAAAACTAGATTTTGGCTCAAATGACAAAGCTGTATCTAAGAAATATCCTACTTTACCATCAAGAGTTTTAGTTGCTTCTAAATTAGATCTCCATCCTATTTTTTTCCCATTTGCTGATATTATTCTCCGAAGTGATTCATTAATAATATCTTCTTGGATAATATTATACATAGGATATTTTTCTTTAATCATTTTAGCTAAAATAGATTTTCCAGACCTAGGAACTCCAAGGATAATAATACTTTTCATAATTAACTAACATTACTTTCTATCGCCCTTTCGGTCCTCTGAAAGGCACAAATTGAATTGAAAAAAATTTTATTAAATTTTTTTATTTTATCTTGTATAATAGTAAACTGTTATTGGGCATACTACAGAGCACGGCAAGGTGAGTGGTGTTAAGAGTTTTATCTTAAACCCGTATAATTATATATGTCGATTATTCTTGGTGTACAAATGAGTGTTGCCTTTTTGAGCACGGAACCTTATCTATGTGAAAATCATTTCTTGTTTGCTAGTTTGAGAATTTTCAGTCAAGGCCCTTTAACAAAAATATTACCTTAATTCGCCTATAGTGTTGCTGTATATTTAAAGATTATGTTCGGAATACCACTTTTTATAATCTTCTAAATCTATAGGCAAATCAGTATTGTATACATCATTACTTTTAAGTTTAGCATTTAATTTTAAAGTTTCTATATACATATTTTCATTAATTTCTAAATATTCAATTGTATACTTTAAGATTTTTCTGTATCTTATAAAATTCATATGATGTTGTAAATGACGAGTAGAGACTTCTCTTTTGGTTTTTAAATAATTAGAAATTTCAGTCATGATTTCATTCACATCACTTATGGTATATTTTCCAACTTTATGTTGACCATGTGGAATTTGTATTAATTTCAGTCCTTCTTTTTTTTAAAATGCTTCATATGAGTTTTTGCTGTCTGTAATTATTGTGGCTGGCTTATCAATTTTATCTTTTAAAACAGTCGAAATCATCTTTTCAGAAGCATTTCCATTTCCTACAAATTTAATAATTAGTGTATCAAATGAATCAACTGCTACAACAACACATGCTTGGTCTTTACTAATTCCAGAAGTTAAATTTGTGTGTCCATCATACTTAGCAGATCTAGGCATATTTTCTTTTTTAAAACTCTTAAAGATTATTCTTACATATTGCTCATCAACTTGTATTTCTTCTTTAATTTTTTGGTATTATAGATTTGCTCTAGTGCTTCAAAAATTCTAATTTGCATCTCAGACGTATATGTTTTTGAAATTCCAACCTCTAACGAAGTTTCTTTTAATGATTTATAATCATTCATACATACATTTTAAAAGCGTTTTTAGTTGTTTATAACTTAATGTGGATGAACTTGCAATTGTTTTATTTGTTATAAAAAAACTCTTTTTGCAAATTTTACACCAATATTGTTGTGTTTTGTTTTTGTGACCGTTTTTCTTTATTTTATGAGTTTCATCTACCAGACACTTTGCATTTTTATACCTTTCAAGATATTCTAGATTTGTTTTTCTATCTAATTGTTTTACATTTAACAAATAATTTACTAACTTTTTAGCAATTTCTAATTATGGAGACAATAAATGATTTAGGTATTCTATTACTTCATTTTTCATAAAAAAAATAGCTTTATGATGGTCAACCTTAATGCAGTAATTCCGAATAAAAAAGGTTAATAAATAAAAAAGCAGAAAAAATAATGGATAGAATGGTAATTATATGAAGTC
>CANQSC010000081.1 GCA_947626445.1 uncultured Bacilli bacterium | reverse complement strand
GTAATATCTAGTTCATGAACTTTAGTCGCGTCTTCTACCCCAATATATCTTAAATGCCATGGTTCTTCCATATAACCAGTTATTTCACTTTTACCTTTTGGATATCTAATAATAAAACCATATTTATAAGAATTATCAAGTAACCATTTATAATCACTATCGGTAACATTATCGGTTAAACTACTACTTCTAATATCAACAGCAAGACCAGTTTGATGTTCAGAATGACCTGGTTTAGCGGAATAAGTATTAACGGTATCTTCATCATCAACATCTAAGTATTCATTATATAAATCATTTTGATAATCATAACTACGATAAGTACTAAAAGGAATTAATAAGACATTTTCTGTCTTCCCAAAAGCCATTAATTCTTCTAAAGCCTTTGCTGCTACTTCACGCATTTGATAACTATATTCGCCAACATTTACTAAATCTTCTGGTACATAATCTTTTGGTAAAGCATTATACTTATTTACTAAAATTGTTAATGATGAAGGGTCTTCAATAGTTTTTACATCAGTATAAAATTTTTTATTTAAGTGTAAATTTACTTTTGTAACTGCGTCTTTAAAAGATAAATTATTAGCTTGTTGATATTTATTATATTCATCAATACTATTAACATCTAAATTACTTATTTGATAATAATTTTCTAAAGATACATAAGGAATATTTAATAATTTATCAATATTACTATCACTAAGATATTCAAAAATATTATTAATTTCATCTGCACTATAATTTTTATCTAATAATTGATTAGTAATTTCTAAAAAATTAGGTTCATTTTGATATTTTATTTCTTGATAAACACTCTGATATTCTTCTTTAAAATAAGAACTATTTTTAAAAGCTTCTAAAGTTTGATTAGAATTTGAATTTGTATTAGAGTTATCTATATTACTCAACCCCTTCTTATAATTTAGATAAAATCCAAACATAATAATCAAAATAAGAATTTCGATTACTAATATAATTATATGTCTTTTTTCAACTTTCATATAATCCCTTCTACTTTCTTATTATATTTAGTATATCACGTATAAAGAACTTAAGGTATATTTTTTTTGTAAATTTTTGTAATCATTGTTCTTTATCATAAATAAAAACTACTAACATAGATTTTTATAGAGGTGGAATTGTGAAAAAAATATTATGGATATTTATTTTAGGTTTAGCATTTATAAATATTTGTAATGCCCAAGTAGATTTAGCCCCTAGTAGTAAAAGTGCGATTTTAATAGATGCTAAAACGGGAACGGTTTTATATGAAAAAGATGCTGATAAATCTTATCCTCCTGCAAGTATGACTAAGATAATGAGTATGTTATTAATTATGGAAGAAATTGATAAGAATAATTTATCTTTAGATGATAAAATTTTAATTAGTAAGAAAGCTTCTAGTATGGGTGGTAGTCAATTATTTTTACAAGAAGGAGAAAGCTATCCGGTTAAAGAATTATTAAAAGGAATTGCTATTGCTAGTGGTAATGATGCTGTGGTAGCAATGGCTGAAAAAATTGGAGGAAGTGTTGAAGGCTTTGTTGATATGATGAATAAGAAAGCCCAAGAATTAGGTCTTAAAAATACTAAGTTTATAAATCCTCATGGTTTAGATGCTGAAGGTCATGTTTCCTCAGCAAGAGATATGGCTTTGATGGCTAAAGAATTACTTAAACATGAAAAAATATTAGAATTTACAAGTATTTATGAAGATTATTTAAAAAAGAATGATGGTTCTAGTATTTGGCTTGTAAATACTAATAAGTTAGTTCGTTTTTATGAAGGGGTTGATGGTTTAAAAACAGGCTTTACTAAAGAAGCGGGATATTGTTTAACTTCAACTGCCCAAAAAAATAATTTAAGATTAATTTCGGTTGTTATGGGAGAACCAACTAGTGATGAGCGAAGCAGTGATACCACAAATATGTTAAATTATGGTTTTAATACTTATGAAATATATACGGCTTTTAAAAAAGATATTTCCTTAGGTTCAAAAAGAGTTGAATTTGGTAAGAAAGATGTGGTAGACCTTGCTTTAGTAAATGATTATGTTAAATTATTAAAGAAAAATGAAGAAAAACCTAATTACTCTTTTGAAGTAAATGTTGATAAATTAAAAGCTCCTTTAAAAAAAGGAGACGTGGTTGGTAAAGCTAAAGTTATCGATAATGGTAATGTTATTGATGAAGTAGATATTACCGTTTTAGAAGATATTCCTAAAGCTAACTTATGGGACTTCTTTAATAAAAATTTAAAAAATATAACTGCTGGTAAGAAAATGATTAAATAATTATTTTCTTTTTTTCTTTTTCTTTTGTTTATTTTTTTTCTTTTTTAATTTTTTCTTAATCTCTTTTTCTTTAATAGATATTTTTTTCATAATATCAAATTCTTTTTGGTTAGTTTTAAAGATATTAGGGAAAGCTTTTAATAAACGGCTAGGATATTTATGGAATCCTTTAATATTTTTAATTTGTTTGGTAAGCATTTTTTCAAATAAACCTGGTATTTTAGCTAATTTCTCATTCTTTAGATTTTCAACAATAATTAAACGATTACGAAGACTATAAGCGACTGCAATAGAATATAAAACATCTAAAGTAAAAATTATAAAAGTTATAATTGCTGTCCATATTAAATATATATCTTTTATTTGCAATAAAAATCTTGTTATCCAAGGACCCGCAAAATAAATAATTGCTACAGACCCTACTCCAAATAAAATGGCATTCATTAAACAAATTCGACCTTCAATATTAAATTTTTGGTCACTATAATCCCACCATTTATTATGAAAAATTTTTTCTAAGAAATAACTAGTTAAATATTCAATAGTTGTCGTTATAATCATACCAAGTAAAAAGACTAAAATAGGATTTTCTTTAAAAGGATTTAAAAGTAAAAGAAGGGCAATGCTCCCTACTCCATAAATAGGAATTACGGGACCACATAAAAAACCACGATTAGTTAGTTTTTTATTAACAATAAAACACATAATCATTTCTGCGACATAACCAATAATACTAAATATTAAAAACTGCATAAATAATAATGAAATTTGATACATATTTTACTCTCTTTCATTTAAACACATTACTAGTATACCATATATTGCCATAAATATTGTAATAATTTTTTTTATCCATCATATAGTATAGTAAATGATAGGAGAGAATTTATGATAAATAAGCAAAGTTTATGGTTTGTAACATTATTTAGTTTAATTTTAGTTTTAAGTATTTATTATGTAACTATGTCAGATAATAGTTTAGAAAAAATTTTAGGTAATACGGAAAATACAGCTTTAGTATCTACTGAGGTTAGTGAAAATAAAGAATTAGTAGCTTTAAGAGTTAAAGAAGATGAAGAAGTTTTAAAAGAAATGGAAAGTTATCAACAAATTTTATTAGATAGTACCAAAACTAGTGAAGAAAAAAGTGATGCCTATAATTCTCTTATGACTTTAAATACTAATAAAGGGCAAGAACAAGAAATGGAAGAAAAAATTAAAACCGAATATAAGTTAGAAAGTTTTGTTAAGATTAAAGATGATAATATTAATATTACGGTTTCAAGTAAGGATCATAGTGCAAATTTAGCTAATAATATTATTAGAACGATTAGAGAAATGTGTGATAAAAAAATGTATATTACAGTGAAATTCCAAGAATAGGAGTTTCTTTTTTTTGGCTATTTCATAAACTAAAAATAGATAATTTTATTTAAAGAAAGGAAGTAAATAAATGGCCAAAGGTATTTTAACTAATCGCGAGCATCAAGTTTTTAAGCTTTTAATTGAAAATAAAACGACTAAAGAAATAGCTGATGAATTACGAATTAGTGAAAAAACAGTTAGAAATCATATATCAAACGCTATGCAAAAATTAGGAGTTAAAGGTCGAGCTAGTGCCGTTATAGAACTAATTAGATTAGGAGAATTATCTATTTAAAAAGAGATATTTAAAATACCTCTTTTTTAAAGTTCTCTATTTATTTCTATTAAAGCAAACTTGTAATCACTATAACTTTGTAAATATCTTTTTTCAATTTCATCTAAAGTTGGATTTAAAATTATTTGAAATCTTTGATATGCTACATCTTTTAGTTCATTAAAATTTTTAGAAAATTCTTCATAGTTATCTTTATCTATAAATTTAATAGTTGATAAGATACTTTCATAAGTTAAATTTGTTAATTCATCTTGTTCGCCAATAATAATTCTAATTAAATTATCATTATAACTAGATTTATAAAATATTAAACTACCTATTGTTTGCTGATAATAACCAATTCCGAGGATTTGTGGTTCAATATCTTTAAAAAAATCACTAGTAATATAAAGGTCTTCTTTCACTCTTTTAGGAATTTCTTCTTCTACTACTTTTGGTTCTAGTTTATTAAAAAAGTATAAATAACAATCACCACTATAAATGAGTAAATTTAAAACTACTAAAATAATAATTATTAATTTTTCATTTTTAGTAGATATCACTCTAATTCCTCCCTTAATTAAACTTAAATATTTTTTGTGCTATTTTATAACCAGGTATACTAATAAATCTTGGTAAATTACTAGCTCCAGAAACACTTATTTTACAAATTTTATATAAACGATAATTTTTCTTTTTTAAATATTCCCATAATTCTTCTTTCTTTTCTTTACATTCTAAAGTATT
>CANQSC010000080.1 GCA_947626445.1 uncultured Bacilli bacterium | reverse complement strand
AAAATAAGTAAAGGAGATGATGTCTTAATGAGCATAACTGAATGTCTAAAGGAATTTTTAAATAATGAAGAAACTAGAAAAGATTTTGCAAGAGAAGAATGGGAAGCTCGAAAGAATCAGGCAATTGGGGAAGAGCGTGGCATAAAAATCGGTGAAGAACGTGGTAAAAAAATTGGAGAAGAATGCGGAAATAAAAATGGTCATGCTGAAGAAAAAAATATTGTTGCAGAAATTATGATACAAGCTAATGAGCCATTAAATAAAATAACAACTTATACTGGTCTTACTGAAGATGCTGTACTTGAATTAAAAAAACATTATAAAAAAATAAATTAGGTATGAAAAATGAAATTATTAAATTTATATAAATAAATAGGTGGACAACAATTTCACAAATAAATGGTAAAAGTACACTTGGAAAACTTTAGAAGCTCCAAGTTTTTTATTAATATATTATTCTTGACAAAATAAAGGAAGAAAATTATAATGTAGGTGTAAATGATAAACTAAATAAATATTATAGACTATTTAATGCCAAAAGTATAAAAGAAATGAAAAAAATAAGTAAAGGAGATGATGTCTTAATGAGCATAACTGAATGTCTAAAGGAATTTTTAAATAATGAGGAAACTAGAAAGGATTTTGCAAGAGAAGAATGGGAAGCTAGAAAAAATCAGGCAATTGGGGAAGAGCGTGGTAAAAAAATTGGAGAAGAAATTGGAAGAGAACTTGGCCATGTTGAAACAGCAAATAATATTGCTTTAAATCTTTTAAAAATGAAAACTGATATTAAAAATGTAACAGACGCTACGGGGTTAACCGAACAAGAAGTATTAAAACTTCAAAAAACATTACAATAATTATATTATCTAATTAAGATTTATTTAATTAAAATAGCAAGTTGTATCTTACTCTTTTAATTAGATATGTATATTTATACAATATTATAAAGTGTAAATTTTTATTAGTATAAATTGCCAAAAGTATAAAAGAAATGAAAAAAATAAGTAAAGGAGATGATATATTAATGAGCATAACTGAATGTCTAAAAGAATTTTTAAATAATGAAGAAACTAGGAAAGATTTTGCAAGAGAAGAATGGGAAGCTAGAAAGAATCAGGCTATTGGCGAAGAGCGTGGCATAAAAATTGGCGAAGAACGTGGAGAAGAACGTGGCATAAAAATTGGCGAAGAACGTGGAGAAGAACGAAGTTTAAATACTGTTGCTGTAAATATGCTACAAGCTAATAAACCAATTGAAGAAATAACAACTTTTACTGGCCTTAATGAAGAAGCTGTACTTAATTTAAAAAAAAATATAAAAAAATAAATTAGGTATGAAAAATTAAATTATTAAATTTGGGTAAATATGTAAGCGGAACGAATAAATGGTGATAGTAGCACTTGGAAAACTTTATCTCCAAGTTTTTTTTATAATCTTGACAAAATATAATATTAAAGATATAATGTGGGCATAAATAATATTTTTGTCGAATACGAGGAGTGATATGTTGATGAGTATAATGGAAAAATTAGAAAACTATTTTGTTGATAGACAGACTAGAAGGTTGTTTGATAGAGATTTATGGAATGCTAGATCTAATCAAAATATTGGAAAAGAATGTGGTTTAAAGAATCTTGCTATTAACATGCTACAAGCTAATGAACCAATAGAAAATATAAAAACTTTTACAGGGCTTATGGACAATGACATAAAAGAATTAAAAAAATCAATTTCAAATAAAGGAGTTTAAATAATATGGGTAAAATAAGAAGAAAATTATACGTTTATTTCTATCATAATAATATACATTTGATTTTTGACTGGGATACATGGAAAGATAAGGCAAATCAAGTAATTGGTGAAGAAAAAGCTAAAAATATTGTTGCTTTAAATATGTTAAATGCTAATGAATCAATTGAACGAATAACAGCTTTTACAGGGCTTAATGAAAAAACAATCATAAAGGTTAAAAAATTAAGGGAGTTGGAAGATTAATGAATTTAAAATTTTATGCATCTCTTTGGCTAACAAGAAAAGAGTTTAATGAAAAAATATGGAAAAATAAAAATAATCGAGAAGTTGATATCAAATTAGTTAAAAGGAAAATTGCTACTGAAATGATAAATGAAGAAGAATATGGTCCTAGATATATTTCGGCTGTTACCTGTTTACCAAAAAGAATAGTTGAGAAGCTGGCAATAAAAATTGGCGAAGAACGTGGAAATAAAAATGGTCATGCTGAAGAAAAAAATATTGTTGCAGAAATTATGATACAAGCTAATGAGCCATTAAATAAAATAACAACTTATACTGGTCTTACCAAAGAAGATGTACTTAAATTAAAAAAACAAATATAAGTATAAGATAGTTAATTTAGAAAAGTATTGAAAAATCTTTTCTTTCTTTAATTTTGTGATATAATAACTAGCCAAGGGGAAATAGTTATGAATGAAAATTTAAAGAAAACAATTTTAACCTATGAAAAACATGGTTTAAAAACAAGCTTAATGTTAAATAATCATGATTTAATTAATTCGGCTAATATGGCTCTTTCAAGTGCAAATTATTTTTTTCAAATGTTAGCAACTTATTTAAAATTTTATCAATTTTACGATTGTGAAATAATTGATAAAGATTTGATTTTAAAAGATGAATTTAATTCTTTAAAAACTGGAGAATTAATTGTTTTAGAAAAACAATATGAAAAAATTTTAAAAAGTTTATTTTCATTTGCGTATATTTCTTGTAGTAAAAAAGGAATTAAAAATTCAGTTAAAACTTATAATGAACATAATTTTTTAGTTAATGCTTTATACACTTGTCAAAGATTAAAAGACGAAGACCAAGTATTTCATACTTTATATATTGATTCCAATGGAAATTATAAAATTGCTGTTAGTGATGAAAAATATAATGAAGAAACATTTAATAATGAATTATCTTTAATTAGAAAATTTGACTAGTCATCTTGTAAAGAGACTAGTTTTTTGATACAATTGTAATGATTATGATTGAGGTGGAATATGGAAAATACAACTCTATTTGATGTTGAAATGCTACAAAGAGCTAACATTAAACTTACTTTAAAAGAAGTATGTGAAAGCCTGTCTTTGAAAGGATATGACCCAATTAAACAACTAGCTGGTTATTTAATTAGTGGGGACCCTGGTTATATATCAACTTTTCAAGATGCTCGTGGTAAAATTGAGAGTTTAGAGAGAGCTGATATTTTAGCATATTTACTAAGAGAAGTTTTAAAATGAGATTTTTAGGTTTAGATGTTGGGACTAAAACAATTGGAATTTCCATAAGTGATAAAACTAATCAAATAGCTAGTCCATATACAACTCTTTTTATAAAAGAAAATGAATATGAAGAGTGTATTCCTAAATTAAAAGAAATTGTTAAAGAAAAAGAAATAACTGATTTTGTTTTGGGATTACCTAAAAATATGGATAATTCTTTAGGATTTGCATCTAAAAGGAGCTTAGATTTTAAAGAAGTACTTAGTAAACATTTTGATATGCCAATTCATTTAATTGATGAACGTTTATCAACTGTTGAAGCCGAAAAAATATTAATTCTATCAAACCATAGTCGTAAAAAAAGAAAAAAGAATATTGATAATGTAGCATCTGCTATTATCTTAGATACCTATTTAAAAGAAAGGAAGTCTTTGGATGAGCAAAACTTGTAGTGCCTTTAAAATTAAAGATGATAAAGGCCATATTAAAGAATGTGAAGTATTATACTTATTCACACCAAAGAATAGTGATAAAAATTATATAGTGTATACTGATAATAGTGTAGATGAAGCAGGTTCAAAAAGAGTATATGCTAATATTTACCGTGAAAATGGTGAGAAAAAAGAATTGTTACCATTAGAAAGCGAAGAAGAATGGTTTACGGTTGAACAAATATTAGCTAAATTAGATGAAAAGAGTAAAGAGGGATAAAATGAAGAAAGTATTATTAATTATTGGAATTATTTTAGTATTGTTAATTATTGGGGGAGTTGGTTTTTATTTTTGGGGAATAACTCCTAAAGATAATAATGATAATGTTGTAGTATTTACAATTGAACCAGGAACTAGTAAAACGGTTATTGCTAAAAATCTTGCTAAAGCAGGTTTAATTAAAAGCGATATAGCTTTAGATGTTTATTTATTTTTTAATAAAATTAATATTCAAGCTGGGGATTATGAATTAAGTTCTAATATGAAACCAGAGGATATGTTAAAAAAGTTTAGTGCGGGAGATGTTAAAATAAATTCTTCTACTATTACTTTAGTTGAGGGAAAAAGATTAGTTGATTATGCTGAAGATTTAGCTGAAAAATTAGATTTTAGTAAAAATGATTTTTTAAGTGTAGCAAGTGATCAAGAATTTTTAGCTAATTTAATACCTGATTATTGGTTTTTATCATCTGACATTTTAAATGAAAGTTTATATTATCCATTAGAAGGTTACTTATATCCTGATACTTATGAATTTTTAAATAATGTTAGTCCAGAAGAAGTAATTAAAACTATTTTAGACCATACAGCATTAAAGTTAGAAGATATAAAAGATGTAATGTTAGCTAATAGTTATTCAGTACATGAATTACTTACTTTGGCATCTATTGTTGAGAAAGAAGCTAATAGTGATGAGGAAAGACAAACAGTTGCTCAAGTATTTTATAAAAGACT
>CANQSC010000079.1 GCA_947626445.1 uncultured Bacilli bacterium | reverse complement strand
GCAATATTAGCATTATTAACCATATAACGATATTCACCTTTAACTGGCATATAGTATTTAGGATTCATTAATTTAATCATTAACATTAAATCTTCGCTTGAAGCATGATGTAAAATATTTTTATCTTTTGGTAAAGAAATAATTTGACATCCAGCCATCGCAATATCATTTTCTAATTTTACTAATAATTTTTCATTGGCATCATATCTTGGTTCAGCAAATACCACTGCGTCTGTAGGTTTTAAAGTTATAAATTTATCATAACCACTAACAATTTTACTAATTGCAGCATAAGGATTAGATTTGTCATCACTTACTAAAAGAATGGCATTACCTTCTTCAATATTTGATAAATCGCCTATTAAGTCTTCTTGGTAATCTAAATAATGATTAGTATGAGCGAAGTGGATAAAATTTTGTAATTTCTTGCCCATTATAACTATTTTACGATGAGAATTTCTTGCCCCATCAAAAATATCTTGAATAGTGTATAAATGAGTTGGTAAAACACTGATAATAATTCGCTTGTCAACTTTATTAATTATATCGGCAAAAAAGTTTTGCAAACGATGTGACGGCGATGTATGACCATTATGTTCTGAAAATACTGACTCGCTTAAAAGACATAAAACTCCTTGTTTTCCAACATAGGCTATTTTGCCTAAATCCATATCATAATGGTCACGCATCAAAGGGTCAATAATAAAGTCACCAGTATAGCAAATTGAACCATCAGGAGTATTTAAACAGTACATTACAGCATCAGGCACACTATGGCTAACAGTTATTGGAAAAATTGATAGGCTTTGAAAATTTAATTTCTTATGTGGAACTATCTCCACAATATTTTCTTCTTTAACTCCTAAATCCATAAGCACAAATTTAGTATATTTAGTTGCAAAAAATTTAATCTCAGGAATAAATTTAACTAAATCAAGTGCTCCACCCATATTTTCGTAATGTCCATGGGTTAAAAAAACTCCTTTAATTTTTTTACGATTTTTAATTAAGTATTCATAATCAGGAATTACATAATCAATCCCAAACATATTATTTGAGGCATACTTTATTCCACAATCAAAAACAAATATATCGTTATCAACTTCAACAACATAGGTATTCTTGCCCATTTCATCTAGGCCACCTAAACCAAAAATTTTAATTTTACACATAAAATAATTTCCTTCCTAGTATTTAAATTATTAAAATTTAAAGTTTCTCTTTGCTTGTTAATTATAGCAAATTATTTTATGTTTGGCAATTAACTTCTAGATTCACTAATTAACTGGGATAAATTAACGATACTATATCCTTTATAAACAATATTTTCAATTAATAATTTTAAATAACTTAAATCTAAATTTTTAAGATAATAAATAGACCCAGCTTCAACTTTATTTAAATAACTAGCTATATTGTTATTATTAATATTAAAAGTAGATTCTACTAAAATCTTTTTCTTTTTAAGACAAAAATCTTTATCTAACTTTTCAATAAAACAGATATTATTATTTTTATTTAATTTACTTAATTCTTTTTCAACTTTATTGTAGTTATTTTTATCAATATTAATTCTTTCTCCTTTCAAATTAGAATTAAGATTTTCTTCTGTGGTGAGAAGTGAATAATCCATACCCATTTCTTCAAAGTAATTAATTAGATTAGAATTTTCATCTAAGATAAAAGATACAGCCATTTTAGCATTATTACCTTTTTTAATAATTTTATCTTTATTTTGATTTAAAGTTATTGTAGGTATTACTTCATCAAAAACTAAATAATTCTCGCCAAATACCCCCTGATTTTTCATTTTTTGAAAACTTTTTTCAATATTAACTTCTTTCCCCTTTAAACCTGGAATAATATAATCACCAATAATTGTTGCAGAAACGCTTTTTAAATTTACTTCTTCTTTTAAAACTAAAATATTTTGATATATTGGGTCTTTTTTTTGCATTAAAAGCGCAAATTGATGAGTATAATAAAAACTAAAACATAATAGGACAATGACTCCAAATGATTTTAATGCTTTGTTCATAAACATCACCTATGAAAATTATATGTTTTTAAATTATGATTTAATTATCATCTTCTCGAATTTCTTTTTCTTTATGATTACTTGAAACAAAAGCAATTGATTCAACCATCACTTCGGTCATATACTTTTTTTCATTTTCTTCGGTTTCATAGGTTCTAACTTGAAGTCTTCCTCTTACACACACGATATCTCCCTTTTTACAATATTCTTTTGTTTTTTTAGCAATGCCGTTCCATAAAACACATCTTAAAAAATCGGTTTCATAAATTCCTTCAGAATTTTTAAATGTTCTTGGAACTGCTAAGCTAATGACCATTCTAGATTGGTCCTCATTGTCTTGAATTGTTGGATCATCAGTCAGTCGACCAACTAAAATGACATGATTCAAAGCAAGTTCACCTCCTTTCTGATTTAATTAAAACAAAGAAAAAAATAAGTTGCAAAATACCAATTTTACATTTTTGGACCAAATTCGCCTAGCCAATTTTCAAAATTGGTCTAGCGAATTTTCAAAATTGGTAAAAAAAAAAATACCAATTTTCAATTTTGGTATATTTTTTTAATTGACGTAAATTTACGATATTTTACAATTATTCTTTTAGTAAACGGTTTAATTCAACCGCATATTCCATCGGTAATTCTTTTTTAAAATCATCGATAAAGCCCATAATTAATAATTCTTTAGCTCGTTCTTCACTTAAACCTTTACTATTTAAATAAAACATTTTTTCAGCACTTAATTTACTAACACTTGCTTCATGTTCTAAAGTACTACTATTGTTTAGAACAATATTTTTAGGAAATGTTTCACTTTTACTTTTATCATCTAAAATAATGGTATCACATTTAACGGTTGCCAAACTTCCTATAGCAGTAGGAGTTATTTTAGTAGTTCCCCGGTAATTACTAACGCCCCCATCACTAGCTAGACTTTTATTAATGATATTACTTTTAGTATATTTGCCAAGATGAATCATTTTAGCTCCGGCATCTAATATTTGACCTTCTTTAGCATAAGCAATACTAATACAATTACCTTTAGCATAATCACCTTTTAAAATACATGATGGATACTTCATGGTAATTCCCGAACCAATATTGCCATCAACCCATTCCATTAAGCCACCTTCATCTACTATGGCTCTTTTAGTAACTAAATTATAAACATCAGTTGACCAATTTTGAATCGTACTATAACGGCATTTAGCATTTTTACCAACAAAGATTTCCACAACCCCAGCATGTAAACTTACTTTAGCATTCATCCTTGCTGTACAGCCTTCTATATAAGATAATTCAGCACCTTCATCAACAATAATAATTGTTCTTTCAAATTGTCCTAACTTCGCTGTATCAATCCGAAAATAACTTTGAAGGGGTCTATCTAATTTAGTATATGGAGGAATATAAATAAAAGACCCACCACTCCAAACAGCTCCATTTAAGGCCGTATATTTATTTTCTTGATAATTAACTAAAGTATTAAAATATTTTTTAAAAAGCTTTGGATACTTTTGTAAAGCTTCATCAGTACTCATAAAAATAATGTCTTTATCAGTTTTGTTTTTATGATACACTACTTCACTTTCTAATTGATTACTTACCCCATCTAAATATTTATTTTCAGCATCTACTACCCCTAATTTACAAAAAGTTTGATAAGTTTTTTCATTAACATCTTCCCATTTATCTTTTTTATTTTCGGTTTTTTTATAATATAATAAATCATCAAAAGGAACATTTAAGATTGGTCCAAAAGAAGGTTGTTCTTGTTTTAAAAACTCTTCATAAGACTTTAATCTAAAATCTCTCATCCACTCTGGTTCATTCTTCTTTTTAGATAATTCGATAATAAAATCTTTATTTAATTTTTGATTCATTTTTCATCACAATTTATATTTTATCAAATAATGTCTTAAAAAAAAAGCACTTAACATGCTTCTTTATTACTACAAGTATTACTAATAACTTTTTTCATTAAATCTTCTAATTCTTTTTTTAATTTGTTTTTATCATCATTACTTAATTCATCATAACCACTTTTTTGATTTTCAACCGTTTTAAAATGAATACCTTCTATTTTACAATTTTGAGTAGCTATAATAGTTGGAACTTCAATTCTTTTTTCATGAGTATCAATTTCTTTACCATCTTTAATTACATAATAAGTTGGTAATTCATCATCCAATAATTCTAATAATTTATAATAGCCATTACTTCCTTTTTCTTTAACAATTGGTTCATTTAAATCATCTAAATCAATCGTATCTCTAATACTAGTAATATCAAAATAATAAATTTTATCAAGATCTAAATTTTTACTTACTTCATCAATTAAAGGCATAATGGTTCTTGAATAAGCATCAGCATAATTAGCAAAAACAATAACGCCACTTTCATTTTCTAAGATTTTTATAATTTCATCTTCAGTTGATTTAACAAATAAATTATCTTCACTTAAATTAACACTTGGATATATTCTTTGATTATCTTCATTAACTTTATTATTTAAACTTTCATATTCTTCTTTAATTTTAGTAGCATCGGTTACTACTACTTGAACATCTTCTTTAAAAGAAAAATAAATCATTAAGCTACCTACAATAAGCAACATAACAAGTAATAAAATCAAAATGATTTTATCTTTCTTCACTTCTACCACTTCCTAA
>CANQSC010000078.1 GCA_947626445.1 uncultured Bacilli bacterium | reverse complement strand
GTAATATTAAGAGATGGGAAAGTAGACCCAGGAGAGAATCAACCAATAGATGAAAATGATATCGAAAGTTATTTTGTGTGGATCCCAAGATATAGATATCAAATATTTGATGAAGGAAACTATAATGGGTTAACAACAAAAACAACTAAAGAAAAAATAATTGATATTAAATTTGAAACAAAAGATGTTGAACCTCAAACGGGAACAAATGTGGGACAATGGTTAACCCATCCAGCCTTTACATCATTTGATACAAATGGTATATGGGTCGGCAAATTTGAAACAGGCTATGATGGAGCCGGAAGTACAGGAGCTGCAAATGTAAATCCTGCTAATGAAGTTGCAGCAATTGAAGCAGCAAACAAAGTGATAATCAAACCAAATGTATATTCATGGCGAAGTATCCAAGTAGCAAAAGCTTACACAGTTGGTTTACATTATGAGCAAGAATTAAATAGTCATATGATGAAAAACACAGAATGGGGAGCAGTAGCTTACTTACAACATAGTAAATATGGAAGCCATACAAGTGTAAGAATCAATAATAATTCAAATTATTTAACAGGATATGCAGCAAGACAAGAGCCAACCACAGGATATACTGCTACGAATGTACTTTGTAGTAATACTCCAGAAGCATGCAATGAATATGGAGGAGTATCTAAAGCAGGAGAAGATGGAACATATAATACAAATTATTTTAATAAAGCAAGTGTAGTAGCCAGTACAACAGGAAATTATAGTGGAATATATGATATGAGTGGAGGAGCTTGGGAATATATGATGAGTGGAATGGATGATAATAGTACAGGAGATGGAAAGACTGGAAAACTATCATCAGGTCGACATAATGTATATAACTCTGGATTTATAGGAAAGCTAACATGTCCGTCTTGCAATGACAATGGAGTAGAAGTAAATCATGGTATTTCAGAAGTAACAGAAGGAATAGCTTTACCAACAGACGAAAGATATTATGATAAATATGATTATGGTACAAGTAATACAACCTATAGTCGAGGGTATTTAGGAGATGCCACAAAAGAAATGGGACCATTCCAAAGTATGAAGTATTTAACACAATCAAGGCAAGTTGGCAGTTGGTATAATGATGAAGCTTGGCTTGTCAATTCGGGCAATCCGTGGGTCGTACGTGGTGGCTATTGCACCTATGGCACTGGTGCTGGCGTGTTCAGTTTCGGTTACGCGAGCGGCCATACGAATGACAACTTCAGTTTCCGGCTCGTCCTAACTTTTTAATGTAAAAAATTGTGATATTAAGATTATGTGGAAACTTATGTGAGGTGGAAAAAAGCTAATGAAAAGGCAAGTAAAGTTTTAGAATATCATGATAAAACAATTGTAACTATTAGCATGGTTAATAAAATAATTGAAAAAATAACTTTACAATAATATTTGATGTTATGAAATATATCCAGGATAACTATTAATCAAAATGATGCTCATGAAGAATTAGATGAATGTACAAAAATAAATTATATAGAATAAAATTGTTATTGCTAATGTTATTTTTTAATTGACATTTCATAAACTATAGTGGTATAGTTAATGCACATTGTTAAATTTGGTTTTACATTTGGTAAAACCTTATTTAAAGTAATGATTGATACACCGGGAAGTGTGTTAATGGAAAGGAGAAAATATGACTACTATTAATCAACTTGTTAAAAAGGGAAGAAGTAAGAAAACTAAGAAGAGTAAAAGTCCGGTTTTAAATGTAGGAATGAATACTTTAGAAAGAAAGCAAACTAATAATCCAAGTCCTCAAAAACGTGGCGTATGTACTCGTGTTGGTACTAAAACACCTAAGAAACCGAATTCAGCATTACGTAAATATGCTCGTGTTAGACTTTCTAATGGTAAAGAAGTAGATACTTATATTCCAGGTGAAGGACATAACCTTCAAGAACATAGTGTTGTTTTAATTCGTGGTGGACGTGTTAAAGACCTAATTGGTGTTCGTTATCACGTTGTTAGAGGGACCCTTGATACTCAAGGTGTTGCAAACCGAAAACAAGGACGTAGTAAATACGGAGCTAAAAAACCTAAAAAATAATAGAAGGAGGAAAATGATATGCGTAAGAGAAGAGCGATTAAAAGAGATGTATTACCAGATTCTGTATATAATTCCAAGGTTGTTACTAAATTAATCAATCAAATTATGCAAGATGGTAAAAAAGGAACTGCTCAAAAGATTTTATATGAAGCATTTGATATAGTTGAAAAGAAAACTGGAAAACCAGCTATGGAAGTATATCAAAGTGCTTTAGAAAATATTAAACCAATGCTAGAAGTTAAATCTCGTCGTGTTGGTGGTTCTAATTATCAAGTTCCAATTGAAGTTAGTGAAGACCGTAGTCAAACCCTTGCTTTACGTTGGCTTGTTAATTATGCTAAAAACCGTAATGGTAAAGGTATGGCTATTAATTTAGCAAATGAAATTATGGATGCTGCCAATGGTACTGGTGGTGCTGTTAAAAAACGTGAAGATACTCACAAAATGGCTGAAGCAAATAAAGCGTTTGCTCATTATAGATGGTAGGGAGGCAAAAATATGGCTAGAGATGTTACTATTGATAAATTAAGAAATATAGGTATTATGGCTCATATTGATGCTGGTAAAACAACCTTTACGGAACGTGTTTTATTTCATACCGGAATTACTCATAAAATTGGAGAGACTCATGATGGTGAATCTCAAATGGACTGGATGGATCAAGAAAAAGAACGTGGTATAACTATTACTTCTGCTGCTACAACTGCTCATTGGAAAGGATACCGTTTAAATATTATTGATACACCAGGTCACGTCGATTTTACGGTTGAAGTTCAAAGATCACTTAGAGTCTTAGATGGAGCTATCTGTTTATTAGACGGTAATGCTGGAGTTGAACCTCAATCTGAAACGGTATGGCGTCAAGCTACAGAATATAAAGTTCCAAGAATGATTTTTGTTAATAAAATGGATAAATTAGGGGCTAATTTTGAATTTTCATTAGATACTATTGGTCAAAGATTAGGCGTTAATTATAAACCAATTCAATGGCCTATTGGAGCTGAAAGTGAATTTAATGGTATTATTGATTTAATTACAATGAAAGCTTATCATTATGATGGTGGTGAACATGAAGAAGCTACCGAAATTGAAATTCCTGCTGATTTAAAGGAATTAGCTGAAACTAAGAGATTGGAATTAATTGAAGCTGCTGTTGAATTTGATGATGCTTTAATGGAAAAATATTTAAATGGGGAAGAATTAAGTGTTGAAGAAATTAAAAGTGCAATTAGAAAAGGTGTACTTGCTGCGGAATTTTTCCCAGTAATGTGTGGTAGTGCTTTATCTAATATGGGTGTAAAATTAGCATTAGATGCTGTAATTGATTATATGCCTGCTCCTACTGATGTTCCATCTATTGAATGTTATGATCCAAAAACTGGTGAAGATGTTATGCGTCATCCAAGTGATTCAGAACCATTTACAGCTTTAGCATTTAAGATTATGGCTGATCCATTTGTTGGACGTTTAGCTTTCTTTAGAGTTTATTCTGGTCATTTAACTAGTGGTTCATACATTATAAATAGTACTAAAGGCGAAAAAGAACGTATTGGTCGTATTTTACAAATGCATGCCAATAATCGTAAAGAAATATCTGAAGTTTATTGTGGTGAAATTGCGGCTGCAGTAGGACTTAAAAATACGACAACTGCTGATACTTTATGTGATGAAAAACATCCAGTTATTATGAAAGGTATGGAATTTCCTTTACCAGTTATTGATGAAGCTATTGAACCAAAATCAAAAGCTGACCAAGAAAAACTTGGGGCTGCTTTACAAAAATTAGCTGAAGAAGATCCTACTTTCCGTTATAAAACTGATCCTGAAACTGGTCAAACTATTATCAGTGGTATGGGAGAACTTCATTTAGAGGTTCAAGTTGAAAGAATGAAAAGAGAATTTAATGTTGAAGCTAATATTGGTCGTCCACAAGTTGCTTATCGTGAAACAATCACGCAAATGGGTGAATGTGAAGGTAAGTATATTAAACAATCAGGTGGACGTGGACAATATGGTCACGTTTGGGTTCGTTTTGAACCAAATAAAGACAAAGGTTACGAATTTGTTGATGCTATCGTTGGTGGTGTTGTTCCTCGTGAATATATTCCAGTAACTGATAAAGGTTTACAAGAAGCTATGGCTGGTGGTGTTCTTGCTGGATACCCAATGGTTGATGTTAAAGCAACATTATTTGATGGTTCATATCATGATGTTGACTCATCTGAAATGGCTTTCAAAATTGCTGCTAGTCTTGCAGTTAAAGAAACTAAAAATAAATGTAAACCAGTAATATTAGAACCAGTAATGAAAGTTACCGTAACTGTACCAGATGAATACATGGGTAATGTTATGGGTGACTTAACTAGTCGTCGTGGTCGTCCTCTAGGACAAGAATCACGTGGTAATGCCCTTGCAATTACGGCTATGGTTCCATTAGCTGAAATGTTTGGTTATGCAACTAGTTTGCGTTCTAATACTCAAGGTCGTGGAAACTTTACAATGGAATTAGACCATTATGAAGAAGTTCCAAAATCTATCGCTGAAGAAATAATTAAGAAAAACAGCGTTAACTAATCTAAATAATACTTGAAATTACTTCAAGCATTAGATAAAATAAATACTGAAAGGAGAGAAACAAAAAATGGCAAAAGAAAAATTTGACCGTTCAAAAGA
>CANQSC010000077.1 GCA_947626445.1 uncultured Bacilli bacterium | reverse complement strand
AAGAATACATTATTTTTATTTACTTAAAAAGTCCATTGTACCATTTTTTACACTTTATTTTTTATGCGATTGCCATACTAAAAATGATATTTAATTGTTTTTAAATTCAGAATAATATATAATTAATGCACAAGGTATTTTATAGGAAATTATGCAAAAACTAGATGCAAAATTTAAAAAAGAAAATGTTACCTTATATTGACGTTATAATGACCTAAAAAATAAGTGAAATTTAAAGAAGATACAAAAAAATTATACTATTTATATGTGTCTTAAATTTATGGAAGGAAGAAAAATTAAATGAAAAAAGAAGAAGCAATGGAAATAGCACCTAAAAGGTCGTTGCTATTATGTGAATATATTATTCAAATATTATCTGATGCGGAAAAAGTAAATGGGGAAATAGAAATTAATTTTACTAAAATAAATAATGAGCGAATGGTAACTTTTGATATTTATGTTCCTAGTAAAAATTTTGAAGAACATCTTAATACGGGAATAACAACTCAACAGATTGATGTATTAACTGAACAAATATTAAACGATTTGATTGATAATTTTTTGGAATCAGAAACTATGGGTTGTTCAAGGTATTATAGTATACGTGGTGGATATGGGATGAATATGGATGGAGTAAATTTAGTTAATAATATAGGTAGTATAATTAAGTTAAATTTTGTATGCCGTGGAGATAAATTTGATGAACAAATACAAAACTACAATGCCAAGTTAGATGAATATGAAAATCAGCAAAAAAATAATATTAAGTTGAAATAGAGGAAAATATTTGTTACTATTTACAGCCCCAAACGAAAATAAACTAGATAAAAAATAGAAAATCTAGTTTTTTGAAATAATAGTTGATAAGTAAGCTGAATTTGTTGACAACTTTTGCCATTTTTTCTAGGTTTTAAGGCATCTGATATTATAAAGCTAGTGACAAAAATGGCTACAAATTATGAAAATAAATTTTATAAAGATTATGAAAAATTACAAAATAAATATGATAAAAAATGTACTGATTATAAACATATGGAATTAAGAGCAGAAGATTATGCTAATATAAGAAGTTATATTGAAACTTGTAGATTATATGGGAAGATTGAATACTACTGTTTAACAAGATTAGTTGAAGGTAATCCTTATACTTTTGCTGAATTATATGAATCAAAAAAAATAAGAGAAAAATCACATATTCTTTGTCATGGCTGTAAACATTAACAAATATTTAACAATTTTTTGATACAACTTTGGTAAATTAATTAGTTAATAACTTTCCATCTAATTAAATATTTTTCAAAAATGTTGATAAAATTTGTTTAACTTTATAACTATAATAATTTTAAATATGATAATAATTTTAGTTATCTATTTAATAAATTAGCATCCAAAAAGAGTAAATTAATTTAAAAAGAAAAACTTTATGAAATTTGAAGAAGAAAAAGTTCATAAAGTTTTTTTTCGATAAATTATTGCATGCAAAAACTAAAAATAAGAGTTTAAAAAAAATTAATCACCACACTAGTTTTCAAATAACAATTTTAGTAGTATAATTTAATCATCAAATCTGAGTTGAAAGTTTAAATCTAAACTTTCTAGATTTGTGATTGATGAAGAAATAAGTAGGGTGATTAATTTTTTTCTTATTTCTTTTTTTGTTAAAATCTTTTTTACTTCTTTTACCACTAAAGAACCTAGTTCAAATAATTGCCTAATAGTATGAGCAATTTGAATTAATAGATAATGGATTTTAAGAGCATTTTCAAAACGACTACATAAATGACTTATATTATAAGTTCCATTTTTTTGCTCATTAAAACCTTCGTTTTCAATTTTCCAGCGACGTCTTCCCATAGAAACAATCTGTACAATATTAAAAGTATCTACTTTTAAATCAGTAATATAATTAAATGTTGTGGTTTTTCCATCAACATTTTTTTCAATGAATCTAAAAGCATTAACATTATGTTGTTTAAAAGGAATATTTGAAGATAAATAATAATTTTCTTTAGATACTTCATTTTTATAATTAATATTATCTTCAAATTCTTGATAAACATTTTTCAATCTATCTTTCTTTAAATTGAAGATATAATGCCAATGATTATCTTTGCAAATTGTAGTAGTAGCATATAAAGCATCACCAGTAACAATAAATTTTAATTTAGGATAGTTATTTTTAATCCTTTTTTGCATTCTTTTAAAAGCATTAATTTCACAATCTTGTTTATCATTTTCGTTATTAAAGTTATTATTTTCAATCCACTCAGAATCAATACTAATAAGCATATTACCAAAAACAACTTTAGCTTCCAAAACATATTTATAATACTTAGTTTTACCATCTCTAGTTCTAGTTAAACAGTTGCCATTTAAGTTATAGTCTAAAGCAGTTAAACCAGTTGCATCAACAATTAATTGAATGCAACCATTATAACGAAAGCGGTCAAACATTTTACTTCTAAGTAAAGCTTTAAACATATATTTTCTAATATCATCAATTTCGTTATAGTCTAATTGTTCAATAACATCTTGAATTGTTTGCCAATCAGGAATTTCTTTTAATTCTTGATTACAAATTTTAGATAAATTTTTAATAGCTTCTTCAGTATCAAACCAATCATTTATACCTGTCATAGTAGTAATACCACATAGTAAAGCAAATAATTTAGTCATAATTATTGTACGCATTTTATATGTAATGTAACTTTTATGTCTCTTGTCAGTAAGTTTAGAAAACAAAGACATTAAATCTGGAAAATATTTAACAATTATTTTTCTCAATTCATTTAATAAATTTTTATCGTTTAATAATTGTCTTCGTTTTTCTTTATCTAAACCAGGAGATTTAGTAAACTTCTTTCCAGATTTAATTTTTATAGTTTTGTCTTTATATTTCTTTTGTGAAAATCTTTCTTTTTTTCTTCTTTCTGCTCTTCCCAAATTTTGACTTTCTTCAATTTTTTTAATTAATTCTTCACTCATAATACAACCACCTTATTATGCACATATTATATCAAAATTCTTTGCGAAGAAATTTATTTTAATTTTTGCGATTTGATGATTTTATCCTGTACTCAATCTTTATGATATTGTATATATTTTAAAATTAAGTTATAATAATTTTACTTATTTTCAAGGTGGTTTAAATGAAAAAAATTTTTTTTATAATAATAGCCATTTTAATTCTTGCTGCACCGATTACTTATTTGATTATATTGGCTATAGATAGGATAATAATACCATATTTTTCGTTTATTATAGTCGAGGGTTCGAAAGATGCTTGGATTAATTTTTTTGGAACATTATTTAGTGGTATAACAACTTTGATTGCATTAATATTTACAATAAAGTATGAAAATAAAAAACAAATAAAAGAAGAAATTAAATTTATTCGGCCATTTTTATTATCTAAACCTATTTTGAAAGATGATTTCAATAATCAATCAAATATTGATAATAATAATTATTTTTATAATTTTTTTATAAATGTTGAAAATGTATCAAATAATTTAGTAAAAGATCTTCAATTAGAAGAAGAAGAGGTTTTTGAATATAATGAGAAAACAAAAAAATATGATTTAAATCAGCAAAAATTGCTAAAAAGCAATAAAACAGATTATTCTATTTATACTATAATATTAAATGAATTCGAAATAATTCCTCCTTATAAATCATTTGATTTTCAAACAAATTTAATTATTAATAATTATTCTGAAAATTCAAAAGTATCAGCCAAAGCATTTTATGTAAAAATGTTATTAAAATATAGAGATGCAATGGATAAAGTTGAATATTTTCATCAATTAGAATATACAATTAATATTAATTATACAATAGATAAAGAAATAAAAATATTTATAACAGATGTTAGAAATAAAATAATAAAGGAAGACCTATTAAAATTTAATAAATTTTGAATTATATAAAATTGCTGCTATTTATTAAGTTAAGGGTGTAGTAGAAGAATAATGATGTGTTAAATTAATTTTTTGTAAAAACTATTGGGGATTTACTTATGTTTAAGTAATTTTTAAAGACTGTTGCTATTATTTTGACTTTATTATTTAAAAAAATCGAGATTAGCATTATTTATTTAAATAAGCATTTTTCTCGATATTTACATTATAATTTGATTTTAAATAAAAGATTGTTTAATCAATTTTTAATAGTCCAAAATTATTTATGCGGTTTCATCATCATTTTCGTTTTC
The DNA here is from genome assembly GCA_947626445.1 of uncultured Bacilli bacterium. Lineage (GTDB taxonomy): Bacteria > Bacillota_I > Bacilli_A > RF39 > UBA660 > Ventrenecus. Next base: position 551 of record CANQSC010000077.1, on the reverse strand, counting down.
TTTATGTTTTTTCTCGATATTAACTTCTATATCTACATCTAAAGATTCGATAGTATTCATTATATCTTCAGAGTCTAAATCATCATTGCTTATAGGAATAGAATATTCTTCATCATTATAATCAAAATGTTCATGCTCAATATTATTTTTTTCTTCAACATTAACTTCTTCGAAAGAAATAATACCTACAGGACAAGATTCAATGGCATTCATTAAGGCTTCAGAATCTAAATTTTCATTACTTTTTGGAATAGAATATCCTTCATCATTAAAAGTAAAATGTTCAGGGTCAATTCCGACACAAGCTCCACAACCTATGCAATTTTCAGTTAAAACTTTAATTTTCTTCATTTTTTTCTCTCCTTTTATTTCATTATAAATTTTAATTTCTAAAAAATCAACAAATAACCATGTTCAAATTGATTAAAATATGGTATATTTATGATGAAAGGATAGGTTATCATGAAAACAAGAATCTTGAGTTTTGGAGTAAAAATGAGCAAAGCCTTATAATTACTAGGTTTGCTCATTTTTTGCATCTTGTGTAATAT
>CANQSC010000076.1 GCA_947626445.1 uncultured Bacilli bacterium | reverse complement strand
TTTTGTATAAGAAGGAGGAAGTATATGAAGAAAGTATTTGAGTATGATTTTTTAGGAAGGAAATTAGTAGTTGAAACAGGTCATTTAGCTAAACAAGCTAATTCAGCGGTTTTAGTAAGATATGGTGATACAGCGGTTTTAACAGCAGTTGTGATGGGTAATGCTGTAACTCAAGATTTTTTCCCATTACAAGTTTTGTATCAAGAAAAGTTATATTCGGTAGGTAAAATTCCTGGAGGTTTTATTAAAAGAGAGGGAAGACCTACTGATGAAGCAACTTTGGCAGCAAGAATTATTGATAGACCATTAAGACCAATGTTTGATGAAAATTTAAGAAATGAAATTCAAGTTATTAATATGGTTTTAAGTGTTGATGTTGATAACTCGCCAATTATGGCTGCATTGTTTGGTTCATCACTTGCTTTAGGAATATCAGAAATTCCTTTTGATGGTCCTGTATCAGGCGTTGTGGTTGGTAAAATTGGTAAAAACTTTATTATCAATCCAACGGCAAGTGAATTAGAACAAAGTGAATTAAATTTAACTGTAGCAGGTACAAAAGATGCAATATGTATGGTTGAAGCTGGAGCTAGTGAATTAAGTGAAAGCAAAATGCTTGATGCCATGATGTTTGGTCATGATGTTATCAAAGATTTATGTGAATTTCAAAATCAAATTATTAAAGAAGTTGGAAAAGAAAAAGTAGCTCTTGAAAAAGCAACTTTAGATGACAATTTAGTTAATGAAGTAGAAGCTTTTGCCCATGATGATATGTTAAAGGCTATTCAAATAAAAGATAAATTAGAAAGTTATGCTAAAGTTGATGAAGTAAAAGAAGAGACGTTTAAACACTTTGAAGAAGTTTATGCTGATAATGAAGATAAAGATGGTATTATTAAACAAGTAAGTAAAATTGTTAATAATTTAGAGGGTAAAGTTGTTAGAAATTTAATTACGGAAAAGAAAATAAGACCTGATGGTAGAAAAACAGATGAAATAAGACCATTAGAAGCTGAAGTAGATATTTTGGCTAGAACTCATGGCTCAGCTATATTTACAAGAGGTCAAACTCAAAGTTTAGCAACGACAACTTTAGGCGCGATTGGAGAGCATCAAATTCTTGATGGTCTTGGTATTGAAGATAGTAAAAGATTTATGCTTCACTATAATTTTCCAGCTTTCTCTGTTGGTGAAGTAGGTCGTTATGGTTCACCAGGAAGAAGAGAAATTGGTCATGGTGCTTTAGGAGAAAGAGCTTTATCTTATGTAATTCCAAGTGAAGAAGAATTTCCATATACAATTAGAGTTGTATCCGAAATTTTAGAAAGTAATGGTTCATCTAGTCAAGCTACGATATGTGCTGGTTGTCTATCATTAATGGCAGCAGGGGTTCCAATTAAAGCTCCAGTTGCCGGAATAGCAATGGGTTTAATAACAAGTGAAGATAGTAAAAAATATACTATTTTAACGGATATTCAAGGACTAGAAGACCATATGGGAGATATGGACTTTAAAGTTGCTGGTACTCGTGATGGTATTACAGCTTTACAAATGGATATTAAAATTAAGGGTGTTACGAAAAGCATCTTAAAAGAAGCTTTAAGTCAAGCTAAAAAAGCTCGAATGGAAATATTAGATGTCATGCAAGATTGCATTAAAACCCCAAGAAAAGAATTAAGTCCATATGCACCAAAGATTGAAACTTTCCAAATTGACCCAGAAAAAATTAAAGATGTTATTGGTCGAGGTGGCGAGATGATTACCAAGATAATCTTAGAAGCTAGCCATGTTAAAACGGTTAATGATAAAGATGCCGTTAAAGTTGATTTAGAAGATGATGGTCGAGTAATTATTTATCATACTGATGAAAGTATTATTAAAGAAACAAGAAGAAGAATTGAAGAAGTTGTACGAGAAGTAGTACTGGGAGAAATTTATCAAGCTACTGTTATTAAAGTTGAAGACTTTGGTTGTTTCGTAAGTTTATGGGAAGGCTGTGAAGGAATGGTTCATGTCTCACAATTAGATAATAAAAGAGTTAATAAACCAAGTGATATTGTTAAAGTAGGCGACAAAATACTGGTTAAATCGTTAGGATATGATAATCGCGGTAGACTAAATCTATCTAGAAAAGAAGCCTTACCAAAAGAAAATAGAAAAGAAAAAGAATAGGGAATTTACATATTAAAGATGTAAATTCTTTTTAAGTTAAAAATAATTGACATTTAATAAATTAAAGTTTAATATAAGCAAAAAATAATTGTAAGATAGGAGGCTAGAATATGGAAAAAACATTCCAAGAAGAAAAAGAATATTTAGAAAAAACGCTTTTGCATTTTGAAGAAATAATCGAAGATGAAGAACTGCGGTTAAAGGCTTTACCAAGAATGTATAGTAATGACCCTGTTTTACTTGCAAGTTTATTATCACAATATAATACAAAATTAGAAACTCTTAAAAGATGTGAAAACAAACCTTACTTTGCAAGAATTGATTTTACTAGTGATGAAACAGGTAAAGAAGAAGAATGTTATATTAGTAAAGTTGGGGTATCTGATAATGATAATAATTTAGTTACCGTTGATTGGCGAGCTCCGATTGCATCATTATATTATGATAGTAATATTGGTGAAGCTTCATATCTAGCACCCGAAGGTCTTATTAAAGGAACTTTAAATTTAAAAAGACAATATGATATTAAAAATAAAATTTTAAATAGTTTTCAAGATGTCGATACTGTATCTAATGATGAAATATTAAAACCATATTTAAATGCCAGTGCAGATAATCGTTTAAAAAATATTGTTTCAACAATTCAAAGTGAACAAAATAAAATCATTAGAAATCCTTTATATAATAATTTAATTATTCAAGGAGTAGCGGGTTCTGGTAAAACAACAGTTGCTTTGCATCGAGTAGCTTATTTAGTTTATAATAATCGTCAAAATATAAATGCTAATCAATACTTAGTAATTGGACCTAATAAATTCTTTATAAATTATATATCTAATGTTTTACCAGATTTAGATATTAATAATGTATCACAATTAACTTATGATGAAATTGTTAAAAAGCTTATAAATGAAGATTTTAATTTAATATCTGATAAAAATAAACTTTTAAAATTAGTTCTAAATCCTAATGAGTTATTTTATCAACATTTAAAAGTATCAATATCATTTAAAAATAAGTTAGATGAATTTATTAAAGATTTTGATAAGATGATAGTTCCTGATAGTGATTTAATTATTAAAGGTTATAAAATTATCTCTAATAAGGTTATTAAAAAATATATGATAGTCTAGATTATAATATTATAGCTAAAAAAATTGAAAAAGCATCTTTATTAATTGGTAAAGATATTCTTAATCATAGTGATGTAAGGTTGAAAAAAAATAATTAAATTTTGGCACGCAAAAAAGTGTCTTGTCAATGAAGACATTAAAATAAACTGATCTTTGAAATAGTAAACTGTTATTAGGTATTCTGCAATGTAATGTTGTAACCTAAATTAGTAATAAGAAATCATTTCTTCTGGAATATTAGAAATTTTATTATGAGATTTAAAATTACGATTAAGTAAATTTTCAAATCTATTATAATCAAAGACTTCACCAGTAAGTAAAATATGGTAGATTGATGTAAGTAAAAGCCTAGCAATGGCAATAATAGCTTTCTTGTGACCACGACGTTTTTTTAAAGATTCATATCTAGCTTTAATATAAGGACAAGATTTATCTTTGATGGCACACAAAGCATATTGAACAAGTAAAGGTTTAATATAAACACCGTCTTTAGTAATATGAACAGATTTCTTTTTCTTGGCAGATTCATTACATCTAGGAGTAAGACTAGCCCAAAAACAAAGATGCTTGTCAATAAAAGCATTCATATTTGTACCAATTTCTGCTATAATAAAAATTTCTGAAATTTCATTTATACCAGGAACTGTTAATATTTGATTAATTTCAGAAGAATATTTACAAGCAAGTTTTAAAATTTGCTGTTCTAATTCATCAATACAATCATTGATATAGTCATAATGTTTTTTTTTTGAAGTACGAATATTAACTAATTTGTTACGATAACGCATCAAATTACGAAGTTGTCTAATACCAGCTGGAGGCATAAAAGAAGGTTCAGCAAGACATGTTTAAACATATCAGCAATCCAGATTGAATCTTTCTTATCAGTTTTCTTATCTGGTATAGATCTAACATATTTAGGATGAGTAATAATGTATTTGTATTTTTCTTCTAAAATGTTGAACACAGGTATCCAATATTTACCAGTAGATTCCATACATACATCAAATGTAGCATTAGAAACTAATCACGACATTTAATTAAATCATCGGTAAAAGTAGAGAAAGATTTTGTTTGGTAATTAGTAATATCTTGTTCATTAGTTTTATCAATAGTAACAACAATAATTCTTTTGTGAACATCAATTCCAGCACAATTTCGATTAACAATTTTAAGCATATAAAAGCTCCTTTCTAAAATATTTTACCTCAATTCGCCTAAAGTGTTGCTCGAATAATAAAATAATATAATGAAATAGCAGAAAATGAAAAATGAATCATAGAAAGTAGCTTTATGTTGGTCAGCCTCGTTTCATTTTCTGCAAATATGATTCATTAAGGTCAGTAACTCCGAATAAAAATTTTACGGGATGAATCAAAGTATTGAATTAAAAGATAAATTTTCTGTTACTATAAAATAGGAAGTGATTATAGTGACAAAAATTGCAAAAAATAGAATAAATAAAAAAGTAAAACATGAACAAGAAAGAACCTTTAAACGAAGAGTTAGAAAGGCTATAA
>CANQSC010000075.1 GCA_947626445.1 uncultured Bacilli bacterium | reverse complement strand
TCTTCTTCCATAATAGAGACGTTAACATCACATCTAATTTGCCCCTTTTTGGTATCTCCTTCTGATACATCACAAAATTGATAAATACTTCGCATGGTCTCTAAAAAAGCAACAGCTTCATCAGCGCTAGAAAGACATGGTTCGGTTACAAGTTCTAGTAAAGGGACCCCTGCGCGATTATAATCAATACAAGATGTACCAAAATAATGGTCAAGACTTGCCGCATCTTCTTCTAAATGTATATCATGAATATAAACTGGAACCATTTTACCATTACATTCAATATCAATATGGCCATTAATACCAACTGGGCTTTCCATTTGGGTTATTTGGTAACCCTTAGGTAAATCAGGATAATAATAGTTTTTACGGTCAAAATACATATATTTTGGTTGTTCGCAATTTAAAACCATACTCATTTTTAAAGCATCTTTAACACATTTTTTATTAACAACTGGTAAAGTTCCGGGAAATCCCATATCAACAGGTCTGACATTTTCATTAGGAATTTGATTGTAACTATTTTTAGCACTGGAAAAAACTTTTGAGTTACTTTTTAATTCACAATGCATTTCTAGCCCAATAACGGCTTTATACTTACTCATGTTCCACCTCTTTTGCTATTTGACCTTTATAGTCTATCATACTCTCTAAATGGGCTGCCAAATTAATTACTAATTCATCATTATAACAATTACCCGTAATATTTACTCCCACAGGTAGCTCATTTACAAAACCATTTGGAATGGTAATTGATGGAAATCCCCCAAAATTACCTATTTGTAAATGTTCATCTAAAGCCTCAGTTCCTTGATGAATCATTTCTACTTTACCATCAAGCATTGGGGCAGGTCCAAGACCAACTGGTAATATAACCGCATCATATTTTTCATAAATACTCTTCCAAGCATCAACAAGTAATCTTCTTACTCTTTGAGCATTTTTAAAATAACGTTCTTGATTTTCTTTTTGTAAAACATATGAACCAATAACAAAACGTCTTTTAATTAATGGTGAAAAACCTTTAGTTCGATGATCCATCATCATTTCATCCCATTTATCACCACTACCTCTTTTACCAAAAATAATCCCCGTCATATTTGATAAATTACTTGTTGCTTCGGCACATGAAATAACAACATAGACACTAGCAAGAGCATCTAGTAAAGTTTTATCAACACTAACTTCTTCTACTTCTAAACCCATTTTTTTACAAATATCTAAAGTTTTTTGAAAGTTTTCTAAATGACTTTTTAATTCTTCACTAGCATTAGGATAATTATCAATATTAACTAATTCTTTAATATAACAGATTTTTTTAGCCATTAATTCTTTACTAACTGCTTCTTCTAAATGAATATCTTTAGAATCCCAAGAAGTCATATCATTAGGATCAATACCTTTCATTCGATCTACTACAATCGCGGCATCCATTACACTTCTTGTTAAAACCCCACAATGATCAAGGCTTGATGCAAAAGCAAACAAACCATAACGACTAATCATTCCATAAGTTGGTTTATAGCCTACTATTCCACAATATGCAGCTGGTTTTCTAATCGAATCCCCTGTATCACTACCTAAAGCATAAGGATATACCCCACTTGCCACCGCGGCCGCCGAACCTGATGATGATCCCGCACAGGTTCTTCTTAAATCCCAAGGATTTTTAATAATTCCCGTATGAGCAGTGGTTCCAGTACCCCCCATGCCAAATTCATCCATCGCCGTTTTATTTACCATTACAGCTCCACATTTTTCTAAGTTTTCTACAGCCGTTGCAGTATAAAAAGGAACATAATCACATAAAGTATTAGATGATCCCGTACTTAAAACGCCTTTAGTAGAATAATTATCTTTTACCCCAAAAGGAATACCTGCTAAAATATCATCACTTGAAACTTCATTTTTAGCATCATCTAAAATGGTTACAAAAGCATTACATTTATCTTCTATTTCATGACTTTTTGCTAAAGATTCTTTAATTAATTCTTCACTTGTAACTTCATTACTCTTTAAAGCTTCATGTATTTCTTTAAGGCTTTTATCCATATAACTCATTATCCCACCACCTTAACTACTTCGATTTCTCTTCCATCCGTAAAGTCAGCATTAGAAAGCAATTCTTCAATTGGTACTGAATCGCCTGCTTCATCTTCTCTTAGACTGCATTCAAAATCATCTAAAGCATGAGTCATCGGTTCAACCTTATCAATATTAGGAATATTATTAATTAAATTAATCGTATCATCAATATAATCAAATTCTTCTAAAACCATTTTATTTTCTTGCTCTGTTAACTTTATTAATAGTTTTTCAGCATAATCTTCAACCATTTCTTTAGTAAATTTACTCATCTTCATCTTCCTTTACTATTTTAATTCCTAATTCTTCTAATTGTGACTCACTTACAACACTTGGTGCTTCACTCATCATATCACTAGCACTTTGCGTTTTAGGAAATGCGATAACATCTTTAATATTATCTGTTCCACTTAAAAGCATTGTAAAACGTTCTAGACCAATTGCCAGACCAGCATGAGGAGGTGCCCCATATTTAAATGCTTCAATAAAGAATCCAAAACGATTTTTAATGTCTTCTTCACTTAACTCTAAAGCATCAAAGACAATTTTTTGCATTTCACTGTTATGAATACGAACAGAACCTCCACCTAATTCATAACCATTAAGCACAATATCATAAGCAATACTTAAAACATCTTTTTTATTAGTTTTTAACATTTCAAGGTCACTTGGCATGGTAAATGGATGATGCATTGCTTTATATCTTCCTTCAGACTCTGAATATTCAAACATTGGAAAATCTACTACCCATAAGAAATTAAATTGATCTTTAGGAATTAAATTTAATTCATTAGCAATTTTTAATCTCAAAGCTCCAAGAGAATCATAAACAACCTTTGGTTTATCAGCAACAATTAAGATTAAATCATTATTAGTAATATTTAATTCTTCTTTCATTTTTGCTAATTTTTCATCTTCTAAGTTTTTTGCAATTACCCCATTAAAAGTATCATTATCATACTTTAACCAAGCAAGCCCTTTAGCTCCATAAATTTTAACAAAATCAGTTAAATGTTCAACATCACTTCTGGAATATTTATCACCATTATTTTTAACAACTAAACATTTAACAATCCCGCCATTATCAATAACGTTCGCAAAAACATTCATTTTTGTTCCTTTTAATATTTCGGTTAAATCATTTAATTCCATTGCAAATCTCGTATCTGGTTTATCACTACCAAAACGATCCATGGCTTCTTGATAGCTTATTCTTGGAAAATCTTCTAAATCTAAATTTTTAACTTTTTTAACAACATGTTTAATTAATTTTTCTACTAAAGTAATAATATCTTCTTGACTTGCAAAACTCATTTCAATATCTATTTGAGTAAATTCTGGTTGTCTATCGGCTCTTAAATCTTCATCTCTAAAACATCTAGCAATTTGATAGTATTTTTCAAAACCACCAATCATTAATAATTGTTTAAATATTTGAGGGCTTTGTGGTAAAGCATAAAAAGAACCTTTATTAACTCTTGATGGAACAATATAATCTCTTGCTCCTTCTGGTGTTGATTTACATAAAATTGGAGTTTCAATTTCTAAAAATTCTTCATTATTTAAAAATTCTCTTACGGAAGAAGTTATTTGATGTCTCGTCTTAATTGTTTGTTGTAATTTTTCTCTTCTTAAATCTAAATAACGATATTTTAAACCAACATTTTCATTAATCTCTTTATTATCATAAATATTAAAAGGTACAACATCACTTTTACTTAAAACTTCAATATGTTCACACATTAATTCAATTTCCCCAGTTGGAATATTAGGATTAATCATATCATCAGTTCTCTTAATTAATTTACCATCTACTTTAATACAATATTCATTTTTTAAATCTTCAGCAATGGCAAAATCATCTTTTAAAAAACTACGATTAAATACTACTTGACATATTCCTGAACGGTCTCTTAAATCAACGAATATAACCCCACCCATATCTCTTCTTTTATTAACCCATCCATATAAGGTTAATTCTTTATCTACATCTTTTACAGTTAGTAATCCATTATTAATTGTCTTCATCATTAGCCTCTTTTCTAAAATTCACAATTGTTTGGTGTTCTAGGATATGCTATTACATCTCTTATATTATCCACACCAGTTAAATAAATTAATAATCTTTCAAAGCCCATTCCAAAACCAGAATGAACACATGTTCCATAACGTCTTAAATTTAAATACCAATACATGGCCTCTTCATCCATTTTTAATTCGTCCATCCGAGATTTTAATTTTTGATAATCTTCTTCTCTTTGACTTCCACCCATTAATTCCCCAGCACTTGGCACGATTAAATCTACAGCCGCTACGGTTTTACCATCATCATTTTGTTTCATGTAAAATGCCTTAATATCTTTAGGCCAATTAGTAATAAAAACTGGTCCATTAAAATAATTAGTTAGATATTTTTCATGTTCTTTAGCAATATCTTCCCCATAGTTAGGTTCAAATTCCCATTGTTCATTGGCATTCTTTAAAAGCGTTATAACTTCTTCATGCGTAATTCTTGTAAATTTGCTATTAATTAAATCTTCTAATTTTTTAATTAAACCTGGTTCTTGAAATTTCTCTAAGAATTCTAATTCATCATGACATTTTTCTAATACATCTTTAACAATATATTTTAAAAATTCTTCTTCGATATTCATTAATTCATCTAAATTGCAAAAAGCAATTTCTGGTTCTATCATCCAAAATTCCGAAGCATGAACTTTAGTATTAGAATTTTCGGCTCTAAAAGTTGGTCC
>CANQSC010000074.1 GCA_947626445.1 uncultured Bacilli bacterium | reverse complement strand
CCATATGACGAAAATTTTAGAGCAGTTTCAAATTATGCTATTAATAATGAAATAGGTGAAATTAAAAGTAAACATATATAATTTAAAAGACAATCTAGTTAGATAATTTTAGAATTGTCTTTTTCTTTGCTTAAATCTCTATCAAAGTTATTAATCTTTCATACTTTTGCTTACTAAAATTGCAAGACCATTAATTTTGGCTTTGAGTTTATCACTCATATTGATTTCCTTTTTTACATACCACATCACACCCTTTCTTTGCAATAGCAAAAAAATCAACTTGCGTTGATTTAATCATTAACATCGCTTTGGTGCGACGATTTTACCTTTTGGAGCAAGTGAGGGTAGTCGAAACCCCGTCTCAACCTTGGCAAGGTTGCATTCTAGCCGTTGAACCACACCTGCGTAAATAAATAATAACAAAAAAAAGAAATAATTGCAAGAAAAATGATGATATGCTATAATGTTTAAGAATAGAAAGACGGTTATAGCATGAAAAAACAGAAAAAAGTTTTAATAATAGTAAGTGTCATTATATTGTTAATTGCAGTTGGCGGTGGGGTATACTTTTTATTTTTTAATAAGAAATCAAATGAAGAAGTGATGATACCTGAAGTTAAAGTTATGAATAAAATTGAAGGTTATGAATATACTTTGGATGATAGAGATACCGAAGTTTTTAAAGAAAAATTTGAAGAATTAAAGGAACTATTAGAATCAGAATCTTTTGAAGAAGAAGATTATGTTTCATTAGTTAGTGAATTATTTATTATTGATTTATATACCATTGATAATAAAATAAGTAAATATGATGTTGGAGGATTAGAGTATATCTATGAACCAGCTCGTGATTCATTTAAAAGCATGGCAATGGATTCAATATACAAAACCGTAATAAATAATATTGATAAAAAAAGAGAACAAAGTTTACCAATTGTTAAATCAACAACAATTAGTGAAATAACACCTAGTACTTATGAAATGCCTGATGAAAGTGAAATGGATTCTTATGATGTAAATATTTCATGGGCTTATGAAACATCTCTTGGATATGATAATGAAGGCACTATAACATTAATTAAAAATAATAATCGGATTGATGTAGTATCATTTAATCCAAGAAGTTAAAAAATTAGATTGTTAAATAATAAAAAGTTTAGTATAATAAATTTGTTAAGGGTGAAAATTATGGAAGAAAAAAGAGGAAAAGAAATTAAATTTATAAGTAATAAAAAGCTGTTAATATCAGCATTTATTATAGTTATTGCAATAGTTTTAATTGCTTTTGGTCTTACATATGCTTATTTTTCTATTGGCTATGGTGGGAATGCTGATGTTAGTGGTAATCGAGCAGCTATTTTAAACATTGATTCAACTTTAAAAAATGCTTCTGCAATTAATGAAACTGAAATGTCTTTAATTAGTGAAGATGAAATTGAAACAGAAGCTAAAAAAGTTACTTTTGATGTTATTAATCAAGGGACTTCAACTGTAGATGCTAAATATATTGTTAAATTAATTGATTATTCTATAACTAAAAATTTATCTAGTAAATATTTTAAATGGAAATTAGTTGTAAATCCTGGAGAAGGTGAACAAGTATTTACAGGGAATTTTTTACAAAACCCAGAAGATGAAGGCACTAAATTAACAGGAGTTGTAGAAACAGATACATTATCAGGTTTAAATAAAGTTTTAGTTAATGAAGATGAAGCATTAACTTTAAATATTGGTAAAACTGATCATTTAGTATTCTATGTATGGCTTGAAAATGATGAAGCTTTAAATCAAATATATTTAACTAATGGTGAATTTAGAGGAAGACTTTCTCTAGAAGCATTCCCAACTAAATAAAAGACAATAGTCTTTTTTCTTTTCCAAGGAGGTATTTTACATGAATGAAGTAGCCCTTATATTTCCAATATTATCAGGACTATTTTTCTTAATTGGTTTTAAAATAGTTTCTTTAATAACTGATAAAAAAAGAATAAACGTTTTAGCTATTAGTCTTGCTTTTATTGTTATGATAGGTATTATTTTTATGGATTTATTACCAGAAATAATGGATATTAGTTATCGTGTTTCTTTTTCAAAAAATGGTAAAATTTTAATTATTATTGGTTGTATTCTCGCTGGAATTATGATTTTAAAATTATTTGATATTTTTATTCCTAATCATAGTCATCATCACACTGAAAAAGAAAAAAATAAAGAAGAACATCTTGGTCATCAATTTCATTTAGGTTTCGTTATATCATGTTCTTTAATTTTGCATAATATTTTAGAAGGAACATCAATTTATATTTTAACTTTAGAAAACTTTACCGGTGGTTTTTTACTGGCAATGGCAGTTGGTTTACACAATTTACCACTTAGTATTGAAATTGGCAGTGCTCTAGAAGATAACAAAAATAAAAAAATTGTCTATGGTTTAAAAATTGCTTTAATTTTATCAAGCTTTATAGGAGCTTTAATCTTAGTATTGTTTAAAATAACAATTAGTGATATGATTTTACTTGTTTTATTAAGTATTTCTTTAGGAATGATTTTATATATTGCTTTATTTGAATTATTAAGAGAAATTTATAATTATAAAACCCAAAAAGAAACATTATATGGTATTATAATAGGTATAATTTTATTATCAATAATGATTTTAATAGATTAGGAGGAAAAACATGAAATTAGATTTACAATTATTTGGAAGAGCTTATGAAGTAAGAAAAGCTAGTATTCAAAAAAATGGAGCTGCTAAAGCTAAATTATATTCTAACTATGCTAAAGAAATTTACTTGGCCGCTAAAAAAGGAACACCGGAAATTGAAAGTAATATTGCTTTAAAAAGAATGGTTGATAAAGCCAAAAAAGAACAAGTACCATCTGATATTATTAAAAGAGCAATTGATAAAGCAAAAGGTGCTGGTGGCGAAGATTATGAAGTTGTAACTTATGAAGGTTTTGGACCTGGGGCTTCAACTTTAATAATTAGAACTTTAACTGATAATGTCAATCGAACTGTTGGCATGGTAAGAGCGGCTTTTAATAAAGTCCATAAAAGTTTAGGTGTTAATAATTCAGTATCCTATAATTATGATTATTTAGCGATTATAAGTATTAAAGGTTATGATGAGGAACAAATTTTTAATGCTTTATTAGAAAATGGTATTGAACCAATTGATTTTGAAGTAGAAGATGGCGAGATTGTAATCAGTGTTAATCCAACAGACCATAATAAAGTCAAAGATGTATTAGAAAAAATTGATAGTAACATTAATTATGAAATTGATGAAGAAGGAATGTATGCTAAAGATAAAGTTACTTTAACAGGCGAAGACTTAGAAACCTTCCATAAACTTTATAAAATGCTCGATGAAATCGATGATGTAACTAACATTTATCATAATGTAATTTTAGAAGATGAATAAAATCTTCTTTTTTTTGTTCGAAATTATGTAGAATTCTACATAATTTGACTTATGTAGAAAATTCAGTTATGTAGAAAAAATGAAAAAAAAGCCTGAAAATAAAGACTTCTATTCAAAATTTTTCTACATAATTTTTTTGCTAAAATTGTATTGTATTCATAAAAATAAGGAGTGTGATAAAGATGGATACAATACAAACTAAAGGCTCTTTTAAAAGAGTAAATCAATTTTTAAAGGGAGGAGGACAATTATTAAAAAATGATTCAGATAATAAAATATTTAAATCTTACTATGATTACTTGAAATCAATAAATAATAAGGAAAATACAATATGCCAAAAATTAAGTTTCATATATTTACTTGAACAATATCTCATTTCTAAAGAAAAAAAATTTAAAACATTTAGTAAAAAAGATATTTATAATTATTTTGATGAATGCTCTAAGTTGTCATGGGGTTTATCTTGTCAAGATAAAAATAAGCTAAATATTAAACTTTTTTTAAATTGGACTTATCAAAATAATTTAACTAAGATATCTGGAAATATGATTCTACCTAGAATAGTCTGGCATAGAAATACCAATATAAGAACTTACTATACTAAAGAAGAAATAATTAAAATGTTAAATGCAATAGATATAAGAACTAAACAAGGTAAAGAAGATTATTTAATATTAAGTTTAATATGTTATTTAGGTTTGAGAATTAGTGATGTTGTTAATTTAAAATTAAGTGATATTGATTTTAATGAAAATAAAATATCAATAATTCAATATAAAACAGATAATTTATTAATTGTACCTCTTATAGATAAAGTTAAATATCCATTACTAGATTATTTAAAAAATGTAAGACCTAAATGTGATTTAGATTATGTTTTTATAACTTGGAAAAAACCATATAGACACCATATTGAATTAAAAAATCATAATTATAAAGTTAAAAATTATTTAATTAAAGCAGGCATAAATATTAATGGAAGAAAACATGGTTTTCATTGTTTAAGACATAGTTTTAGTACATTACTTTTAAAAGAAAATACTTCTTTATATTCTATTTCAACAATATTAGGTCATCAAGATATTAAAACAACAATGACTTATTTAGATATTGATACTTCTAAACTTAAAGAATTAGCTTTGGAGGTACCATATGTTAAATAATTATAATTTTCAAAGTGTTTTTAAAAGTGAATTAAATTACTTTATTAAATATAAAAGAAGTTTAGGTTTAAAATATAAAAATGAAATTTTTAGACTTCGTTACATTGATAATGTTTTATATAATTTAAAACTTAAAAATAAAATAATAACTAAAGAAACCTTTTATGAGTTAACTAAAAGAAATAATATGCAAGGTGAAAATTATGCTAGACAGTATGGAGTAACAAAGGATTTCTGTCTTTCACAGGCATAATGACACCAAAAGATAAAACCATTGATTTACTTTATTTTAAAGGAAATATAAATGGAATC
>CANQSC010000073.1 GCA_947626445.1 uncultured Bacilli bacterium | reverse complement strand
TAGCCTCATATGCTATACACCTACCTTAGTATTAATATAGCACATACCCCCCCCCCTATGTCAATAAAAAATTGATATTTTCATATCAATTTTTTATTTTTAATCAATAGTTTTTGGAGACGAAACACTATCAAGTCCATCACCCATTAACTTTTCTTCTAAAACTTCACTGGCATCATCATCCATAAATTGTTTTTGTAAAGTAAGTTCAATGTCACTATATTGTCTTGCACCAGTACCAGCTGGAATTAATTTACCAATGATAACATTCTCTTTTAAACCACGTAGGTAATCAACACTACCTTTAATAGCTGCATCAGTTAATACTTTTGTAGTTTCTTGGAAAGAAGCAGCTGATAAAAATGAATCAGTTTGTAAACTACTTTTAGTAATACCTAACATAATTGGTCTACCTTTTGCTGGAACTCCACCATTTAATAATACTGGTTTATTTGCTTCGGTAAATTCATGTAATGAAACACTTAAACCTTCAACTAAATTAGTATCACCAGGATCAACGATTCTTACTTTATTAATCATTCTCTTAACAATAATTTCAATATGTTTGTCAGAAATATCAACACCTTGTAATTTATAAACCATTTGAATTTCTTTTAAAATATATTCTTGAGCAGTAAGTGGATCAGTTACAGCAAGTAACTCTTTAGGAGATATAACTCCTTCTGTTAATTTATCACCTGCAGAAACTACATCACCAACACTAACTCTTACTTTCATATTGTAATTAGTAACATGTTCTCTTGCTTCAACATCATTTTCTACAACAATTCTATGTTTACCATTATCTTCTTTAATACTTGCAACTTTACCAGCAATTTCAGAAATAGTTGCTTTACCTTTTGGATTACGGGCTTCAAATAATTCTTCAACTCTTGGTAGACCTTGAGTAATATCTTCACCTGATGCTACGCCACCTGAATGGAATGTACGCATAGTAAGCTGAGTACCAGGTTCACCAATTGATTGAGCAGCCATAATACCTACAGCCTCACCAGTTTCAACAACATTACCTGTTGCTAAATTACGACCATAACATTTTTGACATACTCCATTAGGTGTTTTGCAAGTAAGAACGCTTCTAATTTCAACTTGATTTATACCTGCATCAGTAATTTTCTTAACAATATTTTCTGTAATCATTTCATTTTTATCAATAATTATTTCTTTAGTATTAGGATTAACAATCTTTTTAGCAGTATATCTTCCTAAAATTCTTTCAGCTAAAGGTTCAATAACACTACCATCTTTATCATTAATTAAATCTTTTACTATAACACCTTGGATACTTCCACAATCGTCTTCTTTAACAATAATGTCTTGAACAACTTCAACTAAACGACGAGTTAAATATCCAGAGTCAGCTGTACGTAAAGCTGTATCAGCAGAACCTTTTCTAGAACCATGACTTGATAAAAAGAATTCTGATACACTTAAACCTTCAGAAAAGTTTGATAATACTGGAATTTCAATAGTTGAACCATCTGGTTTAGCCATTAATCCACGCATACCAGCAAGTTGAGTAAAGTTAGAAATTGATCCACGAGCTCCAGAATTCATCATCATAAATAATGGATTATCAAAATCACCATCAGCAATTTCTTGCAATTCAGTTTTAATTGCATCATTAGCTTTATTCCATATATCAATAACATTATTATAACGTTCTTCTTCAGTAATTAAACCTCTTGAAAATTGTTTATTAATTTTATCAACTAAAGCTTTTGAATCAGCTACTACTTTTGCTTTAGTCTTTGATGGAACAATATCAGCAGCTGAAACTGTAATACCTGCTATTGTAGAATATTTAAATCCTAAATCTTTTAATTTATCAAGGAAAATAGAAGTTTCTGTTGTTTTGTATCTTTTAAATACTTGAGCAATTATTTTACTTAAAGTACCTTTAACAAATGGTGAACTAAGTGGTAAGGCCTTAACAGCTTCTATAATATTAGTACCTTTTTCAATAAAATATTTACTAGGAGTTATACCTTCAATATTTTCTTTAGTAGGTTCATTAATATAAGGATAACTATCAGGTAAAATTTCATTAAAGATAATCTTACCACAAGTAGTAATTAAATATTTATCCATTTGTTCTTCTGTAAACAATTTATGTTTAAAAGATGAAACAGGTAAAACAATTCTTGTATGTAAAGTTATTTCTTTACGACTATAAGCCATTAAAACTTCATTAGAATCTTTATATACCTTACCTTCATGTTCTTCTCCAGCTTTTTCTTGAGTTAAATAGCAATTACCTAAAACCATATCTTGACTTGGCGTTACAATAGGTTTTCCATCCTTAGGATTTAAAATATTTTGAGCACCAAGCATTAAAATACGAGCTTCAGATTTAGCTTCTTCTGATAATGGAACGTGAACAGCCATTTGATCACCATCAAAATCAGCATTAAATCCTGTACAAACAAGTGGATGCAAGCGAATAGCTTTACCACCAACTAATTTAGGTTCAAAAGCTTGAATACCTAAACGGTGTAAAGTAGGCGCACGGTTTAACATAACAGGATGTTCTGTTATAACATCTTCAACAACATCCCAAACACAATCATCTTTAGAATCAATTAATTTCTTAGCTCCTTTAATATTATGAGCAAGACCACGTTCAACCAAACCATGAATTACATGAGGTTTAAATAACTCTAAAGCCATCTCTTTTGGAATACCACATTGATACATCTTTAAATTAGGTCCAACAACAATAACACTACGACCAGAATAATCAACTCTTTTACCAAGTAAGTTTTGTCTAAAACGACCTTGTTTACCTTTTAACATACTAGATAAACTCTTTAATGGACGATTTCCAGCTCCACTTACACTACGACCACGACGACCATTATCAAGTAGGCTATCTACTGCTTCTTGAAGCATCCGTTTTTCATTTTGCACAATAATAGTAGGTGCTCCAAGTTCTAATAATTTCTTTAAACGATTATTACGATTAATAATTCTTCTATATAAATCATTTAAATCACTAGTAGCAAAACGTCCACCATCTAATTGAATCATCGGTCTTAAATCAGGAGGAATAACCGGAAGAGCTTCAATAATCATCCATTCAGGACGATTACCACTTTCTTGGAAAGCTACTAAACAATCTAAACGTTTAACTAAACGAATACGTTTTTGACCATTAGCCCCTTCAAGTTCAGTTCTTAATTCTTCAACTTCTTTATCTACATCAACATCTTTTAATAATTCTTTAATAGCTTCAGCACCCATACCTACTCTAAAACTATTACCATATTTTTCATAATAAGCCCGATACTCCTTATCAGATAAAGTTTGTTTCTTAGCTAAAGGAGCATTACCTGGATCTAATACAACATAACTAACAAAGTATAAAACTTCTTCTAGATCTCTTGGACTCATATCTAGAACTAATCCCATCTTAGATGGAACCCCCTTAAAGAACCAAATATGAGAACAAGGACTAGCTAGTTCAATATGACCCATTCTTTCTCTTCGAACTTTACTTTTAGTTACTTCTACCCCACAACGATCACAAACAACATTCTTATAACGTAATCTTTTATATTTACCACAAGAACATTCATAATCTTTAGTAGGTCCAAATATTTTTTCACAAAACAAGCCATCACGTTCAGGTTTTAAAGTACGATAATTGATAGTTTCAGGTTTTTTAACTTCACCATAAGACCAAGAACGAATATCCTCAGGAGATGCAAGTGCAACTTTAATTCCTTTAAAATTATTTACTTCGATCATAAAATCTCACCACCCATATTATCTTCTTCATTATCTAAGTCAATATCACCAGGGAACTCTAAATCATCTAAATCTTTTTCATATTCTTCTTCTTCCTCTTCTAAAGGAGTTTCTTCTTCTTTTACTTCTTCTTCAGTAGGAACATCTGGAATATCATTATTTAAATCAATTTCATCAATTCTAATTAAATCTTCTTTATCTTCTTCTTTTTCAATATCTTTTAAGTCTAATACTTCATCATCATTATTAATAATTTGAACATTTAAACCTAAAGCTTGGAATTCTTTAATTAAAACTCTAAATGATTCTGGAACTCCAGCTTGATTAACGGTATTACCTTTTACTAAAGCTTCATATACTTTAACACGACCAATTACATCATCAGATTTGATTGTTAAAATTTCTTGTAAGACATGAGCTGCACCATAAGCATATAATGCCCATACTTCCATTTCACCAAATCTTTGTCCACCCATTTGGGCTTTTCCACCAAGTGGTTGTTGGGTAACTAAACTATATGGACCAGTTGCTCTAGCATGTAGTTTATCATCAACCATGTGATGTAATTTAATCATATACATGACACCAACATTAACTTTATGTTCAAATGGTTCACCAGTACGGCCATTAATAAGAGTTACTTTACCATCTTCTGGCATACCAGCTTCAGCCATTTCTTCATGAATATCTTCTAGGTTAGCTCCGTCAAATACTGGAGTTGCATAATGAACGCCTAATTTTTTACCAGCCATTCCTAAATGAACTTCTAAGATTTGACCAATGTTCATACGTGATGGAACGCCTAATGGATTTAACATGATATCTACTGGTGTACCATCTGGTAAATATGGCATATCTTCTTCTGGTAAGACTAGTGAGATAACACCTTTATTACCATGACGTCCACTCATCTTGTCACCAACTTGAATTTTACGTTTTTGAATAATGTATACCCGAACTAATTTAAATACTCCAGCAGGTAATTCATCAGAATTTTCTTTAGTATATACTTTAACATCATGAACTATACCAGCAGCACCATGCTCTACTTTCAAAGATGTATCTCTTACTTCACGAGTTTTCTCTCCAAAAATCGCATGTAATAATTTTTCTTCACTAGTAAGTTCTTGAACACCTTTAGGAGTTACCTTACCAACTAAAATATCTCCTTCTTTAACTTCCGTACCAATTCTTACAATACCATCAGAATCCAAATTACGACGAGA
>CANQSC010000072.1 GCA_947626445.1 uncultured Bacilli bacterium | reverse complement strand
AAATAAAAGATTTGGAAATTAAAATAAAAGCATCTAGTTTAACCTAATATTAAAAGGGATTGGGATTTTCCACATAAGAATTTTGTAGGGGAGTAAAAATTCAGTGCTTGCTAGACATGATTTATAATCCCAATAATAAAACACTACCAATTTTTATAGATAGTGTTTTTAGTTTTAATAAAATTTTTCAATTTTTAATGGATTATTTCTTACAATTTTTAGGTTATATTTTATTCTTAATATCTTTTTTATTTCAGACAGTATTTTATCAGTATTACAATTGATATTAAAAACATCTATTGCTGAATTAATATGATTCCTTAAGTGACAAGAAGATAGGCAATTTCGTATATACCCATTTGCTAGATAAAATGCTATTGCTTCTGGAACGATAAATTCTTGTATATCTTCACTATAATTATTAAAAAAGGTAGCCATTTTCTTTCAAATTCTGCATCAGTTATATTTATCATCAATCATTATTATCACCATATATATCTTAGAATAATTTCTTCAACAATACTTTTTAAACTATTCATTTTTTTAGTCCAAAGTAATGGATTTTTTTCTTTTAATTCTTCAGTGATGGTTGTGTCATTGTTAATTAGTTGCTTCATTAAAAATTCAAATTTTTTAAAGCATTATTACTGACTGAAAAAAGATATTCATTAAGTTTTTCTTTCCTCAGTAGTTCTTGATATAAAGCATTTTTATATTGTTTTAAATAATTAAGTTTTAATAATCCATATTTGTTTAATGGTTTATTATCTTTTTCAGATAGTATAAGATTAGGTAAATAATAATCTCCATATTTAGTATAATTTAGTTCCATAATTTTAATCCTTTCTTTTAATAAAGAATTATTAAGTAGTATTGTTACTATTAGGTACCCATTTAGGTGCCCAAATAGTAAAATTTGATAAAATTATTTAATTTTTTATAAATAGATTTAATTTTAAAATGCTTAAAATATAAGAAAATAATAGACAATAATTTATTTTATGTATATATATATTCAGCCCCCTGAAGGAGCCTTTTGGCTCCGTTTTTGTGTGTTTTAATTTATATTAGTTTAATTAAGTTCTACTAATATTTAGAAAAGTTTATGTTAGTTTAGAAAAATTTCTAATTTTTAAGAATTAAAGTATAACAATTTTAAAGTAATTTGCCACATTTGATTGACTATTGTGGCAAATTACTTTAAAATTATAAGGAATCGTTGGAAAAGTAGATAAAAATAATGAATTACTTACGGAAATATTAGGTTATAACCCAAAAGATAAAGATTTTGTAATGGATAATGGTATTATTAACCGTATTGGAAAAGCAAAAAGGTTAACTCAAGATGATTTAGATGCAATTAATAGATGGCTTAACCCGACATATTATCATCTATCATTTGGAAGCCCAAACACACTAGATGTAGTTAAAATGTATGATTGGGAAAAAGATGTTGTTCAAGTATGTGGAAGTGTTGTAATAAGTGCGACTGGTTATTTAACACAAATGGATAAAGAATATGAATTTGAAGATAAAGGACCTATCTTTGGAATAATAGTAAAGATAAATCTTTACTTGATGCATTAATTCAATATGAAAATAAATATCGAAATCCTTTAGGTATTGAAGAAGATCAAGAATATCGTGAAGAAATAGATAGTAATTTAAAAAAATAATAAGTTTAACTTTAAAGAGAGAAAAAACTATGAAAATTAGAAAAAGTTTTGCTAGTTTATAAAAAAAACTATAATTTTGGTAGTTGAAGCAAAACCTAATTTACCACAATCGATTTACTTTTGTGGTAAATTAGGTTATAGTTATATCAAGAGGTGATTGCCTTGATATACTTATATAATGAACTTAGGAAAAAATTTAAATCAAATGATAAGATAAAACAAATGTGTTTTTAAATTGCCACAACTATTGACTATTGTGGTAATTTAATTTTGAATTATATCAAAAGGTTATTAGAGAGAAGGAAATAAAATGATAGATTTACATATGCATACTAAATATTCTGATGGTACAGATGCTTTATATGAGCTCTTACATAAAGCGGAAAATCAAAAACTTGAAATAATATCAATAACCGATCACGATCAAATCGCTGCTTATAAAGAATTAGAGGCTCATCCAAATTTAAGAAAAATTTTTACTGGTGTTATTATTCCAGGCTCAGAGCTAAAGACGGTTTATAATAATGTTCCTATTGAAGTATTAGCTTATGGAATTGACTATAAAAAATTAAGAATTCATAAAATTGATCAAAAAAAATTGCAAGTAAAAGTTCTAAAAACTTTAACGAATACGATTAAAAAATTAGGATTTAAATATAATGAAAAAAATTTATACATTGATAGAAAAAATCCTGAAAAGCAATGGGCAGCCTACGTAGTCGCAAAAGAAATTTTAAATTATGAAGAAAATGCAGAGCTAATTAAAAAAAATGGAAATTTTACTTCTACAAATTTTTATAGAATGCATGTTGGTAACAAGAATAGTGTTTTTTATTATGATGAAACGACAGAATATTTAACTTTAGAAGAAACTATCAATAGGATTCATGAGGCAGGAGGACTAGCTTTTTTAGCACATCCATTTATATATCCTTTTGATGATAAAAAAAGCACAATAGAAAATATTTTAATAAAGACAAAACTAGATGGAATTGAAGTAGAATATCCATTATTCTCTTCTAAAGAACGCGAAATACTTAAACAATTAGCAAAAAAATATCACAAATATATCTCAGGCGGTTCAGATTATCACTCTAAAGTAAAACCAGATATAGAAATGGGAACAGGCAAAGATAATAATTTAAATATTTCTTCAACGTTGGTTGAAGATTGGATTCAAAAAATACAAAAAATATAACATAAAATAAATAAGATTACTGAACTAATTGTATCTTAAATATTCAAATGATTAGGTTATAATATAATAAATTATTGTTTTACTTCAAACTATCTTTTCAACTACTAAAATTTTAAATTTTCTTAAATTATTACGTTTATAAGTTTTAAAATAAAGGCAAAAGTATTTAAATAAACTTAAAAGTGCGTGAATACTAACCGCCCCTGAAAGTGTCTTTCGGATCGTTTTTATTGGTGCAACATGCATGTGCTAAAACTAGCATGAAAGTTGCCTGTGGGACTGATAGCGGAGATGTGAGATGGAAAAGCATTCAAGAATTATCTTGAAAAATTTTCTAGCTCGATTTAATAAAATGTTTATTAAATATTTAAAAAATAAGTAGAAGGATCTTTTCTATTTTTGAACATTTTATGGACATTTATCATATCCTATTATAGAAGGATTTGGTTTTATGAATAATAATTATCAAAAAGCTTTAGAAAAAGTAAGATGTGCTAAAGAAAAATATGGATTTACTAATTGCTGTTGTCAAGTTGTAAATTCTAATTTAAGTATTGGACCAACGGGTCCAATAGGTCCGATCGGACCCACGGGGCCTCAAGGTGTTGCAGGACCTCAAGGAATACCTGGCGAAGTAGGTTTAATAGGGCCAACTGGCCCTCAAGGAATTCAAGGTTTACAAGGAATAATTGGCCCCACAGGGCCAATGGGACCAACTGGCGATTTAGGACCAACAGGTCCTGCTGGAACAAGCGTTACAATAATGGGTTCTTATGATGATATAAGGGCTCTTTTAGATGAACATCCTACTGGAAGTATGGGTGATGGTTATTTAGTTGATAATGATTTATATGTGTGGTCAGATAATGAAAATAAGTGGGTTGATGTTGGAACCATTAAAGGTCCAGAAGGAAATGTGGGACCAACTGGACCACAAGGTATTCCAGGCCCAATTGGACCACGAGGAGAACAAGGTATCCCAGGTATGCAAGGTGTAAAAGGCGAAATGGGTCCTCAAGGGATACCAGGACTTCAAGGCGAACAAGGCCTTCAAGGACCTATAGGACCTACCGGACCAACTGGACCATCAAATATCACAGCTTATGGAGGAAAATATAATAACATAACTAATATGATGGATACTAAAGGAGCAGGGCAGTGGAATCAAGTACCTTTATTAGAAGAAATGGAAAATATTAATGTTATTAACAATATGGATAATACCATTAAACTAGAACAAGATGGTATTTATGAATTAAATTATTCTTTAAACATCAGTGCAAATAAAGAAGCTATAATAACTTCTATGATTAGACAAAATGGCGTAATGATTCCTGAAACAGTAATTACTAAAAATGTTAATGTAGGAGATATAACAAGTTTTAACATCGATACTATAGTAAAACTTTATGCCGATGATATTTTGGATGTTGAATTATCAGCAACAGTTGATAATGTTAATATTACTTTTGGCTCAGGAATAACGGCTTCTTTTAGTCTTAAAAAAATTGATGAAATTGATTAGACATTTATTTGTCTTTTTTTGTTAATTAAAAAAGAGCCTAGGCTCTTAATCAAAGGTATCAGAATAATCAGGATTGTAATTAATTGGTTCATCAAATTCCACATAGTTTAAATAAATCATTCTAATTAAATACCAATTTCCATTAGTTGGGTCAGAAATAATTAAATGGTCTCTTCCTGATTGTTCAATAATTCCCGTATAAATTTTATCTCGCCATTCATTTGAATCAGGGTAAGAAACAAATGCTCTAACTCGTTTTCCTTTATTTAAACGTAAAATATTTTCAATTAAACTTTGTTCTAAAGGAAAAGATTGCTCTACACTATAATTAGTAGGTGGTGAGCTTGGCACTTGATTATTTACAGCTTGGGGAAAAGTAGGACTACTAAAAAAACTTCCATTCATATTATTCACCTCTTTAAATTTTATTTAAAAAGAAAGATTTTATGAATAAAAAAAAATTAAATTAGTCGACAATACAAATAATGCACATTTTAGTTATTCTTTTGTTATTTTAAATTTTTGAATTATAATATAAAAAGTATACATTTGCAATTTATGCTAACAAAAAATGTGCACTTTATAATATCATGTAAATAGACATGTCTAATTAGAAA
>CANQSC010000071.1 GCA_947626445.1 uncultured Bacilli bacterium | reverse complement strand
TAAAATCACCAATAAGATTATAGCAAATTTTATAACTTCGTGATATACTTATTTAAATAGAAGAATTGGGGTATTAATATGAATGGATTTGTCCAACCTGATTATAGTAAAGCAAAAAGTCGTCCAGATATGATATTTCAAGGTAATACTTATCGTATTACTATTTTAACTGAGAGATTAATTCGTTTAGAATATAGTAAAAACGGAGTATTTTTTGATGCTTTAACAGAACAAATTATTAATCGCGTTTTTCCACCTGTTGAACTTACCGTAACCCAAGATGAAAGAAAATTAGAAATTGAAACTAAATATTTTCGTTTAAAATATTTAAAAGAAAAACCTTTTGAAGGATATAATTTAGAAGTAATGCTTTTAAATGGTAATAAGTCTTGGACTCCAAATTATAAAGAACTTAGAAATTTTAAGACTAGTGGTAGAGGTTTTGTTAATGGTCAATTAGAATTTGTTAAAGGTTTATATTCTGGTGATGGTTTTGCAACCATAGATGATTCTAAAACCATGGCTGTCACGCCAGAAGGTTTTTTACAACCAGTAGAATACCATTATGATACTTATTTATTTATGTATCGAAGAGATTTTGGCTTTTGTTTAAGAGATTATTTTATGTTAACAGGTTATCCTAATTTATTACCAAGATTTGCTTTAGGTATTTGGTGGAATAAAAGTGGTAAATATAGTACTTTAGATATTGAAAATTTAATATATAATTTTAATAAATATGAAATACCATTATCAGTTATTATGTTAGATGATAATTGGCATCTTAAAGATGAAAATAATCCTGAAAGATATAAAACTGGTTTTACCTTTAATAATAAATTAATTCCTAATCCTAATATATTAATAGAACTTTTAAAAACTAAACACATTTATTTAGGATTACAAATTGATCCATCTGAAGGTATAATGCCGCATGAAGCTGCTTATAATAATATAGCTAGAAAAATGCAATTAACATTAAAAAGTACTATACCGTTTAATGTTTTTGAAAAAAATACTTTATATGAATATTTTATATCGTTAATTAATCCTTTAAAACAAATAGGTGTAGATTTCTTTTGGTTAGATTATAGTAAACCTACTAATATTGAAGCTAAAAGAGCATTATTAAATTATCAATTTAAATATGAGCAATTACAAAATAATAAAAGACCATTCTTAGTATCTGATAATCCTTTATATGCAACTCATCGTTATAGTGTTTTATTAAGTGGAAAAAATAAAGTATCATGGGAATCATTTAGTAATATTCCATTTTTTACCGCTTTAGCAGCTAGTAAAGGAATATCTTGGTGGAGCCATGATATTGGTGGCTATGAACAAGGAATAGAAGAAGCTGAATTATATATAAGATATGTTCAATTTGGTTGTTTTAGTCCAATATTTAGATTTGCTTCTAAAGAAGGAAAATATTATAAAAGAGAACCTTGGTTATGGGATGTTAAAACTAGAAGTATAGTTAGAAATTATACAAGATTAAGACAACAATTAATACCATATTTATATTCAGAAAATTATAAATATCATAAAACTGGATTACCACTTATCCAACCTATATTTTATACTAATCCAGAAATATATGATGAACCACGTTATAAAAATGAATATGCTTTTGGTACTGAACTTTTAGTCGCCCCTATTTTAACAAGAAGAGATTATATTATGAATAGAACTGTTCAACATATCTTTTTACCTGAAGGTATGTGGTATGATTTTAATACTGGTAAAAAGTTTCCAGGTAATAAAAGATATGTTACTTTTTATAAAGATCAAGATTATCCAGTGTTTGCTAAATCAGGCTCAATTATTCCTTTACAAATTTTAGGAGATAATTTAAATGATATGTCTTTACCTAAAACATTAGAAGTTCATATATTCCCTGGAAAAAGTAATATATACAAATTATATGAAGATGATGGTATAACTAATAATTATTTAAATGGTGAATACATAATAACTGCTTTTGATTATAATTATTTGCAAAATAACTATACAGTTATTATTAGACCATTAGAAGGTAAAAGTGGTATTATTCCTGATAAAAGAAATTATAAAATAAGATTTAGAAATACCAGAAAAGCTGATGATGTAATAGTATATTTAGAACAAAATGTTATTGATAAGAAATGTTATGTTGATGATAATGATTTTGTTGTAGAAGTAGATAATATAGATACTACTAAACAATTAACTATTAATTGTAAAGGTAAAAATATTGAAATAGATGCTGTACGTTTAATAAATGAAGAAATAGATTCAATTATTAATGATTTACCAATTGAAACAAATATGAAAGAATTATTAGCAAAAATTTTATTTAGTGATAAATCGATATCTAAGAAAAGAATTGCTTTAAAGAAATTAAAGAAAAAAGGTTTAGATATAAGATTTATAAAAATGCTAATAAGAGTATTAGAATATAATCAGTAAAAGATGCCAAAAAGCATTTATAATTATTTATACATTTGCAATTTATGCTAACAAAAAATGTGCACTTTATAATATCATGTAAATAGACATGTCTAATTAGAAAAAATATAAAAAAACTTGCAATTTTAATTTTTATGATTAAAATAACAAGCGTGAAGAGAAAAAGAAATTAATCTTCTACCATATTTTCAAAACAATATAGTAGAAAATTAAGATAATAAGATGAATGGTAATATTCATTGATATAGTTAATAGTTTCACTATCAATTTGCCATTCTTGTAACATTGATGTTAATTCTTGTTGTCTTTCTTCTTCTCTTTCTATTTCAAATTCTAAATAGTTTATAATATCATGTATTGATATTTCTCCTAATATTGGATCTACAAATAATGTTTTCATTAGCATCTCCTATAGATCCAATTCATTCTTGGCATTTCTAACAATTTCTTCATCAAGAAGTTGTTTTTTATTTTGATATCCTAACATTAAACAATTTAATATTAAGTTGTTTAATCTTCTAGGTATTGCTTTACTAACATTATATAAAGCATTTAATGCTGTTGCTGTAAATATTGGAGTTGTTATATTTGCTATTTTAAATCTTGTTTCTACATATTCTTTTACTTCTTCTCTTGATAATCCGTGTAATTGATAATTTACTATTATTCTTTGATATATTGTTTCATAATTTTTTTTAATTAATCTTTCTTTTAATTCTGGACAACCACATAATATCAATGTTGTATAATCTTTTTGATCTTCATCAAAATCTAATAATATTTTTAAATTTATTAATATTTCATTTGATAAGCAATGAGCATCATCTATTATAATTATTGGTTCTATTCTTTGATGTTTTACTAATCTTTGTATTTCATTTTGAATATTTTTATATAAATCACATTTGTAACATGCTCCTACACTTATATTTAATTGATTTGCTAATTCTTTATAAAAGTCAAATAAGTTATAATTATCTTTTGCTGTTAAATATATTATTTTATATAAGTCTTTATTTAAACTTTCTATAAAAGCATTTAGTATATATGTTTTTCCTAATCCTGGATCTCCTAATATTACTCCTAATCCTCTTACTTCTTTTAAATAATTTAATCTTGAATAACATTCTTGATAATCTTTACTTTTATATAAAATATTATTATCACTTAAAAATGGATTACAACTCATTCCATAATAACTACTATACATATTCACTATCCTTTTCTATTACATCTCTTTCATCATTTATCATTTTTGAATAATCTATATTATTTGTTCTTTTTGATTTACCATTGGCTACTTTATCTACCATTCTTATTTCTTCTAGATATTTATTATCTTCATATAAATATAAAACTTTTAAATTATTTGGATTGTATCTTAATTCAATTGTTTGACCAACATATTTATATGGTACTTCATAATATTCATTATTAAATCTTATAGTTCTATCTAATCTTACTTTTTTAGTAGTTCGATGAAGAAATGCTTCTCTTATTTCTTCTTCAGTTTTATATTTTATTAAATCAAAATCTTCATGCCATCTATCATTTGGTGTTTCTTTTGTTGTTGAATGTTTTTTATTTATATAATTTTCTCTTAAAAATTTTTCTAAACTTTTTTTAATATCTTCTAAACTTTTAAAACTATTCCAATCTATTGCTCTCATCCATCCATCTTTTATGGTTCTAAATAATCTTTCTTGCTTTGCTTTACTTTCTGGACTATAAGGCTTAGCATGTATTAGTTCTACACCTAATGATGCACATATATATGATAATTGTTTATTATCATATGGTCCTCCATTATCTACAAATAGTTTTTTAGGTATTCCATATGTTTCTACTGCTGTTTTAAATACTTTTTGCATATTTATTGCTGTATCATTAAAAAATATATCATATCCCATTATCATTCTTGATTTATCATCAACAAGCATGATTATATATGTTTTATATTTTATATTATTTATTTTTATATAAGGACCTACAGATGAATCTCCTTGCCAACATTGATTCGAATACTCCATTTCAAACATTCTCCTTTCAATATTTGTTACTTGACTTGCTTTTAAATTATTGTTTTTTATGAATCTTAAAAAAGCATTAAGAGTAATATCTTTTTGGTTTAATATCTGTTCTTTTATCATTTTTTTATACATTGCTGTTCCTGTTATATTTGGATATTGTTCTCTTATTTCTTTTATTTTTTCTACTATATTTGGAGTTAATTTCCTACTTGATTTATAATCACTTCTAGTTTTATTTTCTAAAGCTGTTATTCCTTCTTTTCTATATAAATTTACCCATCTATAAATACAACTTGGAGTTAATTTATAATCTTTTCCATCATAATGGTGTATTTTAGACGTGATGAAATCAATATAAGCTGTTTTAGTTTTAAATCCGTGGGTATTATTTATTATTGGAGCTATTATACTAAACCTAAATAAACTTATATCTCTATTATTTTTCTTCATTTTGGCACCTCCTTTCATTGAAATTGATTATATTAATTATTATTTTCAATGAAAATGGTAACCTTATGTTGGTGCTCCTTCTTAAGAAGGAGCATATCCTATTGTTATTATTTTAATTTGCATAAAGTATCGATTATTTTGAATTAAAAAATTTATTCTATCTTCTACAAATTTAATTAAA
>CANQSC010000070.1 GCA_947626445.1 uncultured Bacilli bacterium | reverse complement strand
AAATCAATAATTGAAGCTTTAAAGTCTGATGCTTTTTTAAGATTAAAGATAGGAATTAGTAAAGACAAAAGTCAAAATGTAATAGCTTATGTTTTAGAAAAAATGTCTAAGAGTGAATTAGAAATGATAAATCAAAATATGAATATCTATCAAGATATTATCAAATGTTTTATACAAAATGGAGCTTTAAAAACTTTAGAAACTTTTAATAAAAGGTGAGAAGAATGATTAATTTTTTTGATGAAGATGCATTTAAAGATGGAACAGTTATATCAGGGTTAACAAATGAATTAACCATTTTTTACGTGCTTAATTATTTTAAAGAAAGTAAAGAAAATGTTTTAGTAGTGGCAAATACGTTATATGAAGCAAACCAAATTTATAATAATTTAATTACTTATTCAAATGATGTGTTACTTTTTCCAATGGATGATTTTTTAACGTCAGTAGCTTTAGCCGTTTCTCCAGAACTAAAATTGAAAAGATTAGAAACCTTAGAAAAAATTGATTCATCAAAACATATTGTTGTGACGAATTTAATGGGATACTTAAAATTTAATGCTAATGTTAAAGAAAAAGTAAACAATCAATTAATTTTAAAAGTCGGTCAAAATATTTCCCGGGAAATATTATTAGATAAATTAGAGACCTTTGGTTATAAAAGAGATTCGATGGTTACGATGACAGGTGAGTATGCCGTTCGTGGTTTTGTGCTTGATGTCTTTTTAAGTTTTTATGAGCATCCGATTAGAATTGAATTTTTTGGCGATACTATTGAGTCGATTAGATTTTTTGATGAGAATACCCAACGGTCATTAAATTCAATTGAAGGGATAACTTTAAAAGCAAATGATGAATTAGAAACAAAAGAAAATAGTTCTTTGTTAGATTACATGCCTAATGCAACAGTCATTATGTTTAATCGTCAACAAATATTAGTAGGCTATGACAAATTGTATGAAGAAATGACGTCCTATAATGAAAAAGAAAACTTGGTAAACCAAAAACATTTTTTCTATTTAGAAGACTTTCATCCTAAAAAAGAAATTGAGATTAATACAATCGAAAATGCGACATTAAGTAAGAAGGCTTTAAAATATAAAAGTAAAGAAATGTTGCTTTTTCATGGTAATTTTGATTTGTTAAAGGATACTGTTGAACATCATTTACGAGAAGGTAAAACAGTAGTTTTTATGTTGTCTAAAGCAAGTCAGGCTAAAATTATTAGTGAATTATTTAATCATGAAGTCTTTTTAGCAAAAGATAACAAAATTAAAAATAATGTTATTAACATCATACCTAAAAAAATGAATCATGGTTTTATCTTTAATGATTATGTTTTTATTAGTGAATTTGATATTGAAGATATTAAGCAAGAAATAAAATATAAAAATAATTTTCGAATGGGTCAAAAAATAAATTCTTTAGATGCTTTAAAAGTTGGTGATTATGTTGTGCATATTTCACATGGTATTGGAATTTATTGTGGGGTGAAAGCCTTAACAACTATGGGTTTAACAAAAGATTATTTGCAAATTCAGTATCACGGCAATGATAAAGTATATATACCTGTCGAAAAAATATCAACAATTTATAAATATAGTGATGCCGAAGGTAAGAAGCCAGAATTAAATAAATTAAATAGTCCAAATTGGGAGAAGAAAAAACGAAGTGTCTTAAAGAAAATTAAGGATATTTCAGAAGATTTGATTAAACTTTATGCAGCAAGACAAAATGTTAAAGTAAAACCTTATCAAAAATTAGCTGAAGAAGATATTTTTGCTAGTGAATTTACTTATGAAGAGACTCATGACCAGACTAGAGCTATTAAAGATATTTTAACTGATTTAGAAAAAGATATTCCGATGGACCGTCTGTTATGTGGTGATGTAGGTTTTGGTAAGACAGAAGTTGCTTTTAGAGCAATGTTTAAAACAGTTTATAATGGTAGCCAAGTTCTTTACTTGTGTCCAACGACGATTTTATCAAAACAGCAATACGAAAATGCTATTGAACGATTTAAAAATTATCCAGTGGAAATAGCTTTATTAAATCGTTTTACAAGTACTAAGGATACTAAAAGAATAATTGAAGATTTAAAGTCTGGTAAAATTGATATTGTTTTTGGGACACATCGGCTTTTAAGTGATGATATTAATTTTAAAAATTTAGGTTTATTAATAATTGATGAAGAACAACGTTTTGGGGTTACTCATAAAGAAAAAATTAAAAAGTATAAAAACGATGTAAATGTTTTAACTTTATCAGCAACGCCTATTCCTAGAACTTTAAAGATGGCTTTATCTGGTTTAAGAGATTTATCAATAATTGATACGCCTCCAGTTAATAGGTATCCGGTACAAACCTATGTCGTCGCCGAAAATGAATTAATTATTAAAGATGCCATTTATAAAGAATTAGCGCGTGATGGTCAAGTTTTTGTTTTATATAACCGAGTAGAAACAATTGAAGAACAAGTAATGAAATTACAAAAATTAATACCAGAAGCTTCAATTCGTTTTGCTCATGGAAAAATGAATAAATATGAACTTGAAAATATTATGAATGATTTTATTAATCATCAATTTGATATTTTAGTAAGTACAACTATTATTGAAACAGGTATTGATATTCCAAATGCTAATACATTAATTATTTATGATGCTGACCATTTTGGTCTTAGTCAGTTATATCAGCTTCGAGGACGAGTTGGACGAAGTGACAAAATTGCTTATGCTTACTTTATGTATAATAAAAATAAAATGTTAAATGATATAGCCGTTAAAAGATTAAGTGCTATTAGAGATTTTACGGAACTTGGTAGTGGTTATAAAATTGCTATGCGTGACTTATCTATTAGAGGAGCAGGAGATTTACTAGGCAGTGAACAAGCTGGCTTTGTAGATACAGTAGGAATAAATTTGTACATGAAAATGGTTGAAGATGAAATGAAACGGCTAAAAGGTGAAGAAGTAGAAGATGAAGAAAAAGATAATGATTTACCTTTAATCAAAGTAAGTACACATATTGAAGATAATTATGTATCTGATGAAGATATTAAAATTGCAATTCATAAAAGAATTAATGAAATTGATAGTGAAGAAACTCTTAAAGAAGTTAAAGATGAATTAATAGATAGATTTGGCAAAATTACTGCTGATATGGAAATATATATGTATGAGGAATGGTTTGAAAAAATTGCTAATGCTTTAAATATCACTCAAATAGTGCAAACTAAAGATATGGTAAGTATTACTATTCCTGAAGAAGAGTCTAGTAAAATTAAAGGTGATAAGCTTTTCTTGGAAGCATATAATATTAATCCTAAATTTCAAATTCAATATTTAAATAAAAGAATAATTATTAAATTACCACTTAGACAACTAGATAAACATTTTCTATATTATTTAGTGCCATTATTTTCTTTAATTAAGAGTGATTTACAAGTATAATTTAAAAGGTTTAATCCACAATAGATATAGAATGGAGTGAACCTTTTTTTATGAAACAAACTGGTGTTGTAAGAAAAATTGATGAATTAGGAAGAATTGTTTTACCAAAAGAAATAAGAAGAAATTTAGGAATAAGAGATGGTGAAAGTTTAGAAATTTTTGTTGATGAAAAAGGGGTATATTTACAAAAGTTTTCTAAAATATCTGATTTAAGAGAAATAAGTATGGAATTATGTACAGATGTTTATGATTTAATGAATGTTAATGTTTTAATTTTAGATCGTGATAAAATAATTGCTAGTTCAAATAAAGAATTATATGGTAAGAAAATTCCTAAAATGATTGATAAATTTATGGAACAAAGAGAAAGTTATGAATCAAAAGAAGAAGAAAGTTTTTTTGATGATAGTTTAAATAAATATTTTTTAATGAAACCAATTATTGTTTCAACAGATTGTTTAGGAATGATTATTTTTTATAAAGATAAAGGATTTGAAGAATGGGAAAGAAATTTTAGTAAATTTTTAAGTCAATTATTTGTGAGAAAGATTGAAATATAAATTTTAAGTCTTTCTTTTTTTGTAAATAGTTTTTTTTCAATTAATATGATATACTAACAATGTTAATTGAAAGGTGATTTAGATGGCAAAATATTATATTTCAACTGCTATTGCATATGCTTCAGGTAAACCTCATATTGGTAATACTTATGAAATTGTTTTAGCAGATTGTATTGCAAGGTATAAAAGAAGCAAAGGTTTTGATGTTTATTTTCAAACAGGTACAGATGAACATGGGGAAAAAGTTGAGTTAAAAGCAAAAGAAGAGGGCTTAACACCTCAAGAATTTGTTGATGAAAAAAGTGCTGAGATTAAAAGAATTTGGGATATTATGAATACTAGTTATGATAAATTTGTTAGAACTACCGATCCTCATCATAAAGAAGTGGTTGGTCATATTTTTGAAAAACTGTATAATCAAGGCGATATTTATTTAGGTAAATATGAAGGTTTATATTGTACACCTTGTGAATCCTTTTGGACTGAATCCCAGCTTGTTGATGGTAAATGTCCAGATTGTGGAAGAGAAGTTAAACCAAGAAGTGAAGAAGCTTATTTCTTTAAACTTTCTAAATATCAAGACCGTTTAATTGATTATATAAACAATCATCCTGAATTTATTCAACCTGTATCAAGAAAAAATGAAATGTTACATAACTTTTTAGAACCAGGTTTACAAGATTTATGTGTTTCAAGAACAGCTTTTGATTGGGGAATAAAAGTGCCATTTAATGATAAACATGTTGTTTATGTTTGGATAGATGCTTTATCAAACTATATTACTAATATTGGTTATGATGTTGATAAACAAAGTGAAGAATTTAAAAAATGGTGGCCTGCTGATTTACATTTAATAGGAAAAGACATTGTGCGTTTTCATACTATTTATTGGCCAATTATTTTAATGTCTTTAGACTTACCTTTGCCTAAACAAGTTTTTGGACATCCTTGGCTATTAATGGGTATGGATAAAATGAGTAAGAGTAGAGGAAATATATTGTATGCTGATGATTTAGTAGAGCAATTTGGCGTAGATGCTATTAGATATTATTTCTTACATGAAATACCTTTTAGTAATGATGGAAATGCTACTTATGAACTTATTATGGAAAAAATTAATTCTGATTTAGCCAAT
>CANQSC010000069.1 GCA_947626445.1 uncultured Bacilli bacterium | reverse complement strand
ATGCAATTCATAAAAGTGCTATGGTAGCGCCTAGAAAAGCAAGAATGACTATGGATTTAATTCGTGGTAAAAACATTAGTGATGCTCGTGCTATCTTAGCAACAACTAATACTAAATCAAGTCGTTTAATATCTAAAGTTTTAGAAAGTGCAATTGCTAATGCAGTTAATAATTTTGAAGCTAGTGAAAATGACTTAGTTATATCTGAATGTTTTATAAATCCAGGACCTGTTTATAAAAGAATTAAATTCGCGTCACGTGGTAATGTTGACCGTCGTGATAAAAGAACAAGTCATATTACCGTAAAAGTAAGTGATAATAAAGGAGGCAATAAGTAATGGGACAAAAAGTTAATCCTATTGGATACCGTTTAGGTGTTAATAAAGATTGGCAATCAAAATGGTATGCTAATAAAAAAGAATTTGGAACACTTTTAAATAAAGACTTAAAGATTCGTAAATATTTAAGTGAAAAATTAAAAGATGCTTCTGTTGCTTCTATTATTATTGAACGTAAAAAAGGACGTTGTGAAGTTACAATTAATACTGCTAAGCCTGGAGTTATCATTGGCCGTGGTGGTGAAGATATTGATAAATTACGTAAAGCTTTAGCTAAATTAGTTAAAGAAGATGTTTATGTATCAATTGTTGATTGTAGTAAAAATGCTGATACTACTGCTAAATTAGTTGCAGAAAATATCGCCATGCAAATTGAAAACCGAGCTCCATTTAGAAGTGCTCAAAAAAGAGCTATTAGAAATACAATGAAAGCTGGAGCTAAAGGTATTAAAACTAAAGTAAGTGGTCGTTTAGGTGGAGCTGAAATGGCTCGTAGTGAAGGATATACTGAAGGAACTGTTCCTCTACATACTCTTCGTGCTGATATTGATTATGCTGAAGCTGAAGCTAATACCACTTATGGAAAAATTGGGGTTAAAGTTTGGATCTATAAGGGAGAAATTCTTCCTACTAAAAAAAGTGTAAAGGAGAGTGAATCTCATGTTGATGCCAAAAAGAAC
Organism: uncultured Bacilli bacterium; assembly: GCA_947626445.1. GTDB lineage: Bacteria > Bacillota_I > Bacilli_A > RF39 > UBA660 > Ventrenecus. The sequence continues at coordinate 4,134 of CANQSC010000069.1, read as the reverse complement.
TAAATATCGTAAACAACATCGTCGTTCTTATGAAGGACATGCAAAAGGTAATACTGAACTTCATTTTGGGGAATTTGGTTTAATGGCTAAAGAAGGAAATTATGTTTCTTCAAGACAAATCGAAGCTGCTCGTATTGCGATGACTCGTTATATGAAGCGTGGAGGTAAAGTATTTATTAACATATTCCCTGACATGCCTCGTACTAAAAAACCTTTAGAAACTCGTCAAGGTAAAGGTAAAGGTAATGTTGAAGAATGGGTTGCAGTAGTTAAAGAAGGCAAAATTATGTTTGAAATTTCAGGTGTTAGTGAAGAAGTTGCTCGTGAAGCTTTAAGACTTGCATCACATAAATTACCTGTTAAATGTAAATTTGTTAAAAAGGAAGGTGAAATCTAATGAAAACTAGTGAAATACGAGCTTTAACTGATGAAGAAATTTTAGCTAAAATTAAAGCTGGTAAAGCTGAGTTACTAGATTTAAGAATGCAAAATGCCAGAGGTTCATTAGAGAAAACTGATAAAATCAATTTACTTCGTAAAGAAGTAGCAAGAATGATGACAATTTTAAATGAAAGAAAAGAAACTGTAGGAGGTAATAAATAATGGCAGAGAAGAAGAAACAAGAATTAGTTGGTAGAGTTGTAAGTGCATCTGCCAATAAAACAATTACAGTTTTAGTTGAAACCCATAAAAGACATCCATTATATGGAAAACGTGTTAAATATTCTAAAAAATATGTAGCACATGATGAAAAAAATATCGCAAAAGTAGGAGATACAGTAAGAATTAGAGCTACTAGACCATTATCTAAAACTAAAAGATATGAATTAGTTGAAGTTCTAATTGAAGCTGTTATTCTATAGGAGGTGTTCTTATGGTAATGCAAGAATCAAGATTAAAAGTCGCTGATAACTCTGGAGCTAGAGAAGTTTTAGTTATTCGTTGTTTAGGTGGCAGTAAAAGAAAATATGCAAACATTGGTGATGTTGTTGTTTGTACTGTTAAAAAAGCAATTCCAAATGGAAATGTTAAAGCTGGAAAAGTTGTTAAAGCTGTTATAGTTAGAAGTGTAGAAGGCGTTAGAAGGGCTGACGGAAGTTATATCAAATTTGATGATAATGCATGTGTATTAATTAAAGATGATAAGACTCCTGTTGGAACTCGTGTATTAGGACCTGTTGCTAGAGAATTACGTGAAAAAGATTTCATGAAGATTGTATCTTTAGCACCAGAAGTGTTATAGGAGGTATTTATGAAGATTAAAGTTGGAGATTCTGTTTTAGTTTTAGCTGGTAAAGATAAAGGTAAAACAGGAAGAGTTGTTAAAACAATGGCTAAAAAAGATAAAGTTGTTGTTGAAGGAATAAATATTGTTAAAAAACACGTTAAACCTAATAGAACTAATGAAAATGGTGGAATCTTTGATATTGAAGCCCCTATTCATGTATCTAACGTTAAAAAAATCGTAGAAGAAAAAACTTCTAAAAAGAAAGATAAGAAAGATTAAGGTGGGACTATGAGTACATATAAAGAATTATATAATAAGGAAATTGTTCCGGCATTAATGAAAGAATTTAACTATAAAACAGTTATGCAAGTTCCAAAATTAGATAAAATTGTCATTAATATCGGAGTTGGCGAAGGTCATACCGATGAAAAATATATTGATGCTGCCTTAAAAGATTTAGAAGCAATTACTGGTCAAAAAGCAGTAGTTACTAAAGCTCATAAATCTATTGCCGGATTTAAAATTCGTGAAGGCCAAAGTATTGGTGTAAAAACTACATTACGTGGTGAAAAAATGTATATTTTTATGGAAAAATTAATTAAGATTGCTCTTCCAAGAGTAAGAGATTTCCGTGGCGTTAGTAAAAATGCTTTTGATGGACATGGAAATTATACTTTAGGAATTAAAGAACAATTAATTTTCCCAGAAATTGTTTATGATGATGTTGTAAAAGTTCGTGGTATGGATATTGTTTTCGTAACAACAGCTAATACTAACGAAGAAGCTAAGGCATTACTTGCAAAATTTAATATGCCTTTTAAGAAATAGAGAGGAGAACACTATGGCAAGAACAAGTTTAAAAGTAAAACAAGCTCGTAAACCTAAATTTAGTTCACGTGCTTATACAAGATGCGAGCGATGTGGAAGACCTCATGGTGTTCTACGTAAATATCATATTTGTCGTATTTGCTTTAGGGAATTAGCTAATAAAGGTGAAATTCCTGGAGTAAAAAAGGCTAGTTGGTAGGAGGTATAAAAATGGTTCAAGATAAGATTGCTGATATGCTTACAAGAATTCGTAATGCAAATCAATTAAAATATACTAATGTTACAGTTATTGGAACTAAAATGACTTTAGGAATCGCTGAAATTTTAAAAAGAGAAGGTTATATTGCTGATTATGAATATGTTAAAAAAGATAATGGTGATGAACTTAATCTAACTTTAAAATATGGTGAGAAAAAAGAAAGAGTTATTACTGGTTTAAAAAGAATTAGTAAATCTGGTTTAAGAGTATATGCTAAATGTGAAGACCTTCCTAGAGTTTTAAATGGTTTAGGTATTGCTATTATATCTACATCTAAAGGTTTAATGACTGATAAAGAAGCTAGAGAACAAAAGTTAGGAGGCGAAGTACTTGCTTATATATGGTAAGGAAAGTTTATGAGTAGAATAGGAAATCGTAAATTACAAATCCCAACTGGTGTTGAAGTTACTTTAAATGGTGATGTATTAACTACTAAGTCAAGTAAAGGAAGTCTAGATTTAGTTATTGATCCTTTAATTGAAGTTAAAATTGAAGATGGTGTTGTTACTACATCTGCTAAAAACAATAGTGCAAGAGCTAATGTGGTAGTAGGAACAATGAATTCATTAATCAATAATAACTTAATTGGTGTTAGTGAGGGTTATAAAAAAGATTTAGAAATTATTGGTGTTGGATATCGTTTCAATGTTGCTGGTAATAAAATAACGATTAATGCTGGATATTCTAATCCGGTTATTATGGAAGTACCAGCAGGATTATCTGCAACATTAATAAATAATAATGAAATATCTATTTCAGGAATTGATAAGCAAAAAGTTAACCAATTTGCGGCTGTAGTTCGTGAAGTAAGAAGTCCAGAACCTTATAAAGGTAAAGGAATTCGTTATAAAAATGAACATATTCGTCGTAAAGAAGGTAAAAAGGCTGCTAAATAAGTGAGGTAATTAGAATGATAAAGAAAGAATCTAGTAATGTAGCGCGTTTAAGACGCCACAAAAGAGTTAGAAAAACTATTAGTGGTACACAGTCTCGTCCAAGACTTAATGTATTCCGTTCTAATAAAGAAATTTATGTTCAAGTTATTGATGACGAAAAACAAATCACTTTAGCTAGCTCTTCATCAAAAATGTTAAAAGTAAATGGTGGTAATGTCGAAGGTGCCAAGAAGGTTGGTAAAGACATTGCTGAAAAATGTAAAAAATTAAAAATTAAAACAGTCGTTTTTGATAGAGGTGGATACTTATATCATGGACGTGTTGAAGCTTTAGCGGCATCTGCACGTGAAAACGGCTTAGAGTTTTAGGAGGAATTAGGGTATGGCAAGAAAAGAAAATACTGACTCAAGAAAAAAATTATTAGAAGAAAAAGTTATTAATCTTAGTCGTGTTACTAAAGTTACTAAAGGTGGTAGACATTTTCGTTTTTCTGCTACAGTAGTAGTTGGTAATCGTAAAGGATTAGTTGGAATTGGTACTAGTAAAGCAAATGAAGTAAATGATGCTATTGCTAAAGCTAGTAAAGCTGCTAATAAAAATGTTTTAAGAGTAGCTATTATTGATAATCGTACTATTCCTCATGAAGCTTATGGAAAAGTAGGTAGTGCTGTTGTAATGATCAAACCTGCTAAAAAAGGTACTGGTGTAATTGCTGGTGGTGCTGCTCGTGCTGTCTTAGAATTAGCTGGTATTAAAGATATTGTTTCTAAAAGTTTAGGAAGCAATACTCAAGTAAATGTTGCTAAGGCTACATTAGAAGCCTTAAAGACTGTTCGTACTCCTGAAAAAATTGCTGAGTTACGTGGAAAGAAAGTAGAGGAGTTATAATATGAGATTAGAAAGTTTACCAAAAACAAAAGAAA
>CANQSC010000068.1 GCA_947626445.1 uncultured Bacilli bacterium | reverse complement strand
TTCATATTTTTGACCTCCCTTATAATAAAAAAACTTAACTATGTTTTTTCTTAGACACAGTTAAGTAAAAAAGGTCCTTTTAATGAATAATTATTTTCATTTTTAAAATATTTGATTATTTCTAAAATCATTCCGTCCATAAAAAAAGAAACTTTAAGTTCTAAATAATTATCGTTAGAAGTATTTATTAAAGCTTTATAAATTTTTTCACTTGCAATACTTTTAAGTTTATATAAAAATGGTAAAGAATCCTTTGCATTAAGTAATAGTTTATAAGTGTCTTCATTTTCTTTTAAACAATTATAAATATTATCAAAATAATCTAAAATATCATGTTTGGTATGTAATATTAAATTTTCATTACATAAAAGTTCAATTGTTTGCATTTGATATTCTTCGGCAACTTGATAAATATTATCATAATGAGTATAAAAAGTACTTCTTGTTAAATTAGCTCTTTTAACTAATTCTGAAACAGTTATTTTGCTTAACTGCTTTTTTTCATTTATTAATTCAGCAAAAGATTTTTTAATAAGATTTCTAGTTTTAATTGATGATGAATTTAGACATTGAACTTTCATTAGATATCTTTCCTTTCTTTTTATTAGTATTATACTAGCATTTTATTTGAAATAAAGACAAAATATTATAAATTGTCTAAATTTAGACACTTTTTTAGAATTTATGCTTTCTTCTTATTATGCTTAAGAATATAATGTATTGTGCATGTTTAAGAAAGGAACTGATTTGATGAAAAAAATTACGGAATTTATTATTGATAAACGTTACTTTATTTTAATTATTTTTATTCTTCTTACTATTGGGTGTGCCTTTTTATCTAATAAAGTTGTAATTAATTATGATATTGCTAAATATTTACCTGATACATCTAAAATGCAAATTGGAATGAATATTATGGAAGATGAATTTAGTGATGTTGAAACTAGTACCTTAAATGTTATGTTTGAAGGTTTAACTAAAGATAAAATGACTATAAAAAGTGAATTAGAAAGTATTTCTGGAGTTAAAGAAGTAGAATATGATGAAAGTGATAAATATAATAAAGATAATTATACTTTATATGAAGTAACTGTTGATGATAAGAAAGATTCTTCTACTGCTAAAAATGTTTTTAATGAAATATCTACTAAGTATCAAGATGATACTATTTATATGAGTGGGAATATTGCTGAAGCTAATAAAAGTGTTTTACCTTTTTGGATTATTGTTTTAGCTGTTTTAAGCGCTTTAGTAATTCTTTTAATTATGTGTGAATCTTATGTTGAACCTTTTTTATTTTTAACGGTTATTTTAATGGCTGTTGTTTTAAATAAAGGAACTAATATTATTTTTCCTAATGTATCTCATATTACTAATTCCATCTGTGCAATTTTACAAATGGCTTTATCAATGGATTATTCAATAATGTTGATGAATCGTTATGACCAAGAAAAGCAAAAAGAAAAAGATAAAATTAAAGCAATGAAAAAGGCTTTACATAAATCATTTCAATCTATCTCAAGTAGTTCTGTTACTACAATTGTTGGGTTACTTGCTTTAATATTCATGAGTTTTAAAATTGGTAAAGATTTAGGTTTTATCCTAGCTAAAGGAGTCTTGTTTAGTTTAATTTGTATTTTCTTTGTTTTACCATCTTTAATATTATTGTTTGATAAATGGATTATTAAAACAAAGAAAAAAACGCCACATTTTAAATTTACACCTCTTGCTAAATTAAATTATAAATTACGTTATTTAGCAGGACCAGTCTTTATTCTGATTTTTGTTACAGCTTTTATGGTAAAAGGTAATTTAGGTATTTTATATACCGATAAACAAACTGATGAAGTATCAAAAATATTTAATGAAAATAATCAACTTGCGTTAATATATTCTAATCAAGATGAAGAAAAAATAGCCAAGTATTTAAATGAGTTAGAAAATAATTCTAAAGTAGAGGAAGTATTAGGTTATTCTAATACCATTAATGAAAAATTAACTTATGATAAATTAAATAGTAAACTAAAAGATTTAGGTAGTGATGTAACTGTTGAAGATTATCTTTTAAAAATTGTTTATTATCATTATTTTAATCATGATAATAGTAATAAAGTTACGTTTAATGAATTTATTAATTTTATTGAACAAGAAGCTTATAATAATCCTAAAACTAATGAAAAAATTGATGATGATATTAAAAAAGATATAACGCGTTTAAAAAATTTTGTGACTAATGATAATATTAATCGTCTTAGAAGTAAAAATGACATAGCAAGTATCTTAGAAATTAATGAAGAAGATATTAATGATTTATTAATTTTCTATTTATCTAAAAATAACAATGTTAAATTAACTTTACCAGAGTTTGTTAAATTTATGAATAATGATGTTTTAACAAATGATAAATATTCTGTAAAAGTAAATAATGAAAATAAAAATAAATTACAAACTTTAACTAAATTTGTTAATGTTAATACGATAAATCAAAAAATGAATCCTTCTTCCCTTGCTAAGCTATTTAATATCGATGAAAAAAAGGTTAAGGAATTATTTAAGTATTATCTTTTAAAAAATCAACTTGATACCAAAATGACTATTAATACTTTTGCTAATTATGTTTTAGATAGTGTTGCGAATGATTCAAACTATGCTAGTAATTTTGATAATAAAACTCTTGAAAATCTTAAACTATTATCTATTTTTAGTAATAATGAAACAATAAATAAAAAAATGAGTTCTAAAGAGTTGGCTAATTTATTTAGTCTAAAAGAAGAATTAGTAAATGATCTTTTATTAAAACAATTTTTAGAAATGGAAAATAAAGATAAATATCAAGTTAGTGATTTTATTAAAAATGTCATGCTTGTTAAAGAAAAAACTCATTATTTAGATGATTTAGATTTAAATATTGATATGCTTAGTAATTCGCCTTTAATTAAAGATCCAACTTTATATAGTGCTAAAGAATTAGCAAATCTTTTAAACCAAGATGAAAAAAAGATTAACCAAATTTATAATTTAATTAGTTATGTTACTAAATCTCAAAGTTTTACAAGTACTCCTAAAGATTTTATAAATTTATTACTTCTTAATCAATTAGATGAAGAAACAAATAAAAAACTTCAATTAATTAAAGTTGTAATGGATTATAGTTTAGAAAATAAAGAATTTACTTATCAAGAAATTGCTAAAATTATCAATATGGATGAAAAATCAACTAAACAGATTTATGTTTTATATACTAGCAGTAAAAATACTTTAACTTTAAGTCCTTTAGAATTTACTAACTTTATTTTAAAAAATCAAAATGATGAAACTCTTAAAAAGGCCTTATCAAATGAAAGTCTAACTGAATTAACTTTACTTAAAAAAGTTATGGATAATTGTTTAGCAAATACTAAATATGATAGTAATAGCTTAAGTTCTTTTTTAAGTTTAAATAACGAAGATACTAAATTATTATATGGTTTATATGATTCTAAATATTTAGATAAAGATTATCAAATATCTTTAAATAAATTTATTAACTTTCTTTTAAATGATGTGGTTAATAATTCTGAATATCAAGATCGTTTTGATGAAAATAAAATAACTAAATTAAAAACGATCAAAGCCATTATGGAAAATAGTTTGAATAATGTTTTATACACAAATGATGAAATGTTTGCCATAATTAGTAAATTATCTAATGATGTTGAAAAAAAGATGATTGAAGTTTTATATTTATATTATGGTAGTAGTAATGAATATCAAAATGATTGGCAAATGACGGTGGAAGAGTTTGTTAATTATTTAAATGATACTATTATTGTTGATGAAAAGTTTGCTGATTTTATTGATGTAGATATGAAAAATAATATTATTGAAGCTAAAGATACAATTAAAGATGCTAAAGAATTATTAGTAGGTGATAAATATTCAAGGGTTGTAATAAATACCAATTTTGATTTAGAAAATGAAGAAACTTTTAACTATTTAACTAATGTTGATAACCTTTTAAAAAATGATATAGATAATTTTTATGTTGTAGGAGATTCTAAGATGGCTCATGAAATGAGTGAAACTTTTGATGATGAATTAAATTTAATTACCATTATTACTATGGTTGCAATCTTTATTGTTGTAGCTTTAACATTTAAATCAGTTATTATTCCAATTATTTTAGTTTTAGTTATTCAATGTGCTGTTTATTTAACGATGGGAATTTTAACAATTGCCCATGAAAATGTTTACTTTATTGCTTTACTGATTGTTCAAAGTATTTTAATGGGAGCAACAATTGATTATGCTATATTATATACATCCTATTATTTAGAGCATCGTAAGACTTTAAATATTTTAGATTCTGTTGTCGCTTCATATAAAAAATCTATTCATACAATTTTAACATCAAGTTCAATTCTAACTATTGTTACTTTAATTATTGCCTGTTTTGCTTCAGCCATTGCTGCTAAAATATGTAAGACGATATCAGAAGGGACTATTTGTTCAACCATTTTAATTCTTGTTTTGTTACCAGGTTTACTTGCTACCTTTGATAAATTAATTACTAAACATAGAAATTAATTTTTGTGCTAAATGCACAATGAAAAATGTGCTAAATGCACAATGAAAAACGTGCTAAATGCACAATGAAAAACGTGCTAATTGCACAATAGATATTGCTATATTAATTAAAATATGCTATTATTCTTAGTATAAGGAGGGAGTAAAATGCCTTTAACTAAGAAAGAATATACTGAAAGATTAGTTGATAATGAAATAAAAGAATTATTAAAAATTTTTGGAGCAATTAGTATAGAAGGTCCTAAATATTGTGGTAAAACATGGACTGCTTTTAATCATGCTAATTCTTCTGTTTTATTAACTAAATCAGATAATCCTAATTCTGATTATCAAAAAGCCTTATTAAATAGAGATTTAATATATACTGATGAATTTCCTCTACTATTAGATGAATGGCAATCTATTGAACAAATATGGGATGATGTAAGAACAAAATGTGATGAAGATGGTCAATGCGGAAAATTTATTTTAACTGGTTCGTCCGTTCCAGTTGATTCTAAAAAAATATTTCATTCAGGTGCTGGAAGAATATGCAAATTAAATATGTAGGTTCTTCCGAAAGTTTCCGGAAGAAAGGAGAAAGTAGATAGAAATATCTGCTTTTTATAAACGAAAGATTTTGATA
>CANQSC010000067.1 GCA_947626445.1 uncultured Bacilli bacterium | reverse complement strand
TTTCCTTTATTTTTTGGGAACTTTCTTCTAAAATTTTTAAATTCTTAATTTTCGGGAACTTTCAATTTAATTTAATCTTTTAATAAATTTGTTAAAGTAGCCATTAAATTAGAATCAGTAACTTTAACTATATATGTATCTAATCCCTCAATTTCTTCTTTAAAAATAGCAACATCATTAGATACAACTTCATTATTTTTCATTCCCATCATTAGAAAATATTTATTATTTTCATAAACTGTTTCACTTAATACTACATATTGTAAATTATTTTCTAAAGTAATAATTGTATTATTCTTAATTCCCATTATATCCATCTCCATTTAATATATCGTTAAAGCTAATATAATCGTTATTATTGTTATTACTATTTTCTAAAACAGGTTCACTTGTTAAACTTTCTGGAACAGTTTCTAAAACAGGAACAGGTTCTTCTAAAGCTTCAACAGGTTCACTTAACACTGAAGGAGCAGATGGCTCACTTAAAACAGTTGGAGCTGGAGTCTCAAATAATACTGAAGGTGCAGGTGGTTCTTCCACTTCTTTTTCTTTAGTTGGTAATTCTTCAACACTGATAACTTTATATCTTTCTTCATTAGGAATTACAGAATTTCTTGGTGGAAAAACTTTTGTATCTTCTAAATTGGCATCAGCTGTTTGTAAGATTTTTTCATCAGGTTTAAAAGTATTATCTACTACTTCATTTACTTGAGTCTCTAAAGAAATAGGCTCAACAACATCAGGTTTAATTTCATTAAATACAGGTGATTCAATTACATCAGATTTTATTTCGTTAAATAAAGGTTGTTCTACGACAGGTGTTTCTAATACACTAGGTTCATTATCTAATATAATTGGTTCTTCACTAGGTTTTTCCTCAACTTCTTCATCTACAATAGGACTAGCATCATAAGCTAGAGCTTTACCTAGTTGTTCTTCATCAATTTTAAATTCATCTAAATTAACAAAATCTTTTTTATCTAAAACTAGAGCTTCTTCTTCGGTAGGAGTCTCTTTAGACTCTCCACCGAATAAACTTTCAATTTCTTTATAAATTTCATCAGCACTTTTATCATATTTTTGACTATGTTTAATGTTATCAACATCTAAAGATAATTGATTTAAAGTAGCTTTATCTTTTTCCATTCTTAAAACATCTTTAGCTTTAGTCTTATTAGATTTAGCTTTCTTTAATTCTTCAATCTCTTCAGTTATTTCTTCTTTTTTCTTTTCTAAAGAAACTAAATCAACATTCTCTAATTTTTGAGAGTTCATAACTGTTTCTTCTAATTCATTTTGATAATTTTCAAAAACTTTATATACTAAATCCATCTCTTCTTTTTTACGATTATAAGCAGATAATAAATTAGCTTTTTTTCTTGGTGATATACTATCATCTTCTACTAAAACAATTTTCTTATATTCTTCATAATCTTCTTTTAATTTATGATATAAATCTTCAGTATTACTTAATTCTTCAGATATCTTAATAACAATATTTTTATCTATATCAACTACTCTATTTTTAATATTAGTTATTTCATTATTAATTGTTTCTAATTCATGTTCTAAATAACTTATTCGATTTTCAATTATTTTGGAATCTTCTCCTAAATAAGTATTATTATCCATATTATTAGCAAATTCATCTAAAGTAGCTTCAGCTTGTTTTAATAAATTATTTAAATTTTTTTTACTTTCATTCATATAAGGTTTAGCTTTAACAATTGTTACTAATTCTTTAATACTAGCAAGTGATGATGTATAATCTTCTTCATTATACATTTTAATAGCTTCTTTACCAATATATGCTGGATCAGTAATTAAAGTTAAACGATTATTTTCTAAAGCCTCTAATTCACTAGTTAACTCATCAACAATATTTTCATCTTTTTTCTTTAAAAATTCATCAACATAAAAATTAGGAGTAGATAAAGCCTCTAAAGTATCTTCTAAACGAATATTTAAATGTTCCATTTTTTTATCTAACTCACTACGATTATTACCATAATATTCTAATCTTTCTCTTACTTTATCATATTCTTTAGTAAGAATTTCTTTTTTCTTTTCTAATTCACTAACTTCTTTAGTTACTTCTTCAATCATATTTTCATAAAAAGAACTTAGTTCTTTATCTTTAACGACAACTTTTAATTTATCTTGTAAAACATCTAATAAAGCATTAAGTGATTTTAAACGACTTATTACACTTGTTAAAGCTTGGTGATTATCTTCTTCATCAATACTAGCTTTATTAATTAGCTTAAGTGTTTTATCAAGTTCATATTGATATACTTGTTTTTTATTTTCTAAACCAATCTTAATATTTTCATCAATAATTCGGTCATTTTCTTTTAAATATTTATCATCTTTCATTGATTTTTTAATATTTTTTAATTCGGTTTTTTTAGCTTCTATTTCTTTATCAACTTCATTTAATTCTTCTTTAATAGCTTCATAGTTATTTTCACTACCAGCCATTTCAATTAATAAATCAATATATTTTTGTAGTTTCTTTTGCATTTAAAATCAACCTCGCTTTATTCTTTTTACTCGATATTATCATAACAAAAAATAAGGAAGATGTAAAGAAAATGTTCATTAATTTTCTTTAAAGATCGGTTGTCTTAAATGATTATTATTAGTTCTTTCTAAATACATAATAACACATGAATAAATTGGCTTAACAAAGTTAGCTTCTTCAGAATAATCAATAAAAGGATTTTTAATATTTTTCTGTTTCTTTAATTTAGAATATAAACTTCTTTTTTTAGCCATTACAACTTTACCAACATAATATAATTTATGATCTTTAAACTCTCCTAAAATCAAAGAGATAGTTGGTAATTGTTCTTTTTCAATAAAACCTCCAATAAAAAATCTTTCTTCAACCCAATTTTTTATCTTAATCCAATTATCACATCTTGTATTAATCAAATATTTACTATTAATTTCTTTAGCAACTATACCTTCTAATTTTAACTTTTTAACTTCTTTATATAACTTAATACCATCATTCATAATATAAAAAACTTTATTGAAAACAGGAGATTCTTGATACTTACTTAATAATTTTTTACGTTTAATCAAAGGTTTATCAATTAAATTACAACCTTCATATAAAAGATCAAAAGCCATAAAAACAACTGGTTCTTTAACACTTAAATAATTAATTTTTTTCTTATCTTTTAAATGAGCCCGAGTCTGTAAGTTTAAAAATGAAGGTTTACCATCTTTCATTAAAACTATTTCACCATCAAAAATAGTATTTTTTTTAACAAGATTTTTAATTTCTTGAAGTTCTGGATATAAATTAGTTATTTCAACAGCATGACGATTATATATCACAACTTTTTTAGGACTTGCAAAAAGAAGGGCTCTAATGCCATCAAATTTAACTTCATATAAATAATTAGGATTATTAAATGGTTTTTTAATTTCATCTAGCAACATTGGAGTCCAATTACGTTCATTAAATAAATTCATTTTTTAGCCTTTAAACTTTTTTCTAAAGCTTTCATTAAATCATTAACTTGTCTAGTAGGCTTTTTCCTACTAGCTTTAATTGTTTTACCATTTAATTTATCATCAATAGCTTTTTTAATTCTTTCACTATATTCATCTTTATATTTTTCAGGCTCAAATTTTCCCTTTAATGAATCAATTAATCTAACCGCAAGCTCTAATTCTTTAGGATTGGTTTTACCCATCGTAAATTTATCAGGCAATTTTACTTCTTCATCAAAATATAAAGTAGTCAAAATAATTCCAAACTCGGTAAATCTTAAAATACAATAATAAAATTTCGTGCCTATTATGGTTTTAGCTAACGCAACGCGTTTAGTTTTCTTTAAAGCTTCACAAAATAAATAATAAGCTTTAGACTTATGTTCAGTTTCTAATAAATAACTCTTTTCAAAATAACATGGATCAATATCACTCAATAAAACAAAAGACACTACATCTATTTCCTTTTCATTATCTAATTTTAATTTATTTAATTCGCTTTTATCAAAAGTTAAATATTCACCTTTTTCAAATTCATAACCCTTAATAATATCATTTTCTTTTAAATTTTCTCTACAATAAGGACAATACTTAAGATAACGAATCCGATTTTCACACTTCTTATGTAATTGATTAAAGGAAGTATCATTATTCTTAATAACAGGATTCATTATTACGGGAATATTTACTAATGCAAAAGAAATATTACTATGAATGTTTGGCATATACTTCACCCTTAGTAATATTCCCTAAAAAAAACTTATTATTACAAAAAGAAAAATAGTTATTCATTATTTATATTAATATGACATATTTAATACTTTTTATATAATCTTCATCAAATAATACTCACTTCCTCAAATTTAAGAAAAGATAGTGTATAATCTAATAAGGTTTTATAAATGTTCTTTGAAATTTTATTTAAAAAATTTTTAAAGTATTTTTAAAATTTACACACTAGACTTGACAAGCTCAAAAAAGATGCCAGTTTTTAATTTCTTCTTAAAATTTAAATAGTTAGGACGAGCCGGAAACTGTGGGAGAAGCCAGTACTGCCGTACGCGTCAGCGAAATTGAACATGCCAGCACCAGTGCCACTGGTGTAATCGCCACCACGTTTGACCCACGGATTGCCCGAATGGACAAGCCAAGCTTCATCATTATACCAACTGCCAACTTGCCTTGATTGTGTTAAATAATTCACTCTTTGGAATGGTCCCATTTCTTTTGTTGCATCTCCTAAATACCCTCGACTATAGGTTGTATTACTTGTACTATAATCATATTTATCATAATATCTTTCGTCTGTTGGTAAGTCTATTCCTTCAGTTACTTCTGAAATACCATGATTTACTTCTACTCCATTGTCATTGCAAGACGGACATGTTAACTTTCCTTTAAATCCAGAGTTATATACATTATGACGGCCTGATGATAATTTACCTGTTTTTCCATCTCCTGTTGAATTATCATCCATTCCACTCATCACAAATTCCCAGGCTCCTCCACTCATATCATAGATTCCACTATAATTTCCTGTTGTACTGGCTACTACACTTGCTTTATTAAAATAATTTGTATTATATGTTCCATCTTCTCCTGCTTTGGATACTCCTCCATATTCATTGCATGCTTCTGGAGTATTACTACAAAGTACATTTGTTCCTGTATATCCTGTTGTTGGCTCTTGTCTTGCTGCATATCCGGTTAAATGATTTGTATTATTATTAATTCTTACACTTGCATGACTTCCATATTTACTATGTTGTA
>CANQSC010000066.1 GCA_947626445.1 uncultured Bacilli bacterium | reverse complement strand
TTTAAAAATAAACCATTATATTTCTGAGATTTATAATGGTTTGTTCACATAAATAAAAAGTTAATATAATCTAGATTCACAAGCAAATTCTTTAATATTACAGTTATATCGCTTATCAATTTTTTATCATGATATTCTGTACTATTAATCACATATTGATATCTAATCTTGCCTTTAAGATTTTCTTCTAAGTTTAAAAACTCTTTAATAAAATCAAGGGCATATTTCTTATTGCTAAAAACGTGATTAAAAACAATGTCATCAGTTAAAGGTTTAAAAAATTTTGTCATGTACAATCCCCCAATCAATTTTTTTAGAAAGAGATGAAGTGAATAGTTCTTAAATTAAATTTACTTTTCTAAAAGCGAGTTCATCTCTTTCTTAAGTTTGATATTATAAACCAATCATCACGCGTTTTTTGTCGAATTAAAGGACAAACGTTTATTATATTAAACCACATCTAAATTCAAATAAAAAAGATATCTAACCTAGATAATCTTTATTTACATAATTTAATTGTTACATCACTAAGTGGATAACTAACACAAGGATGAATGTAATTATAATCTTTATCTGCTTCTCTTAAACTTGTTTCATCAGTTCTAATCTTACCATCTATTAATTTACTTCGACAAAAACCACATACCCCAACTAAACATTTTCTTGGGGCATCAATACTTGCTTCTTCTAAAGCTTGTAATAATGGTTCATCTTCATAACAGGGAATTGTTATTTCTTCATCATTAGTTAAAACAGTTAATTCATGTTTAATATGTCTTAATATTTCATTTTCTTTAAAAATATCATGTCTTATATATTTATTAGGAATATCTAATTCTTTAAATATCTCATTTAAATGGTGATAAAAATGAATTGGTCCACATACAAAGTAAGAATATTTTCCTATTTCATATTCACTAATAATATCTTTACTTATTAAACCTGTATCATATACACTACTGTGCTCATCACTTAAAAGATATTTAACTTTAATTTTTTCATTTTGACTAGCTAATTCATCTAATTCTTTTTTAAAAATTAAATCTTTTTCTTCTCGGTCACCATAAATAATTGTTAAATTAAAATCTTCTGCTTTATCATTAATGGCTCTTGCTAAAGACATAATAGGAGTTATTCCACTTCCCCCAACAAGAGCTAAAACATCGGGCATATCTCTAAATTTATTATAAGTAAATTCGCCAAATGGACCATGAATAGTAAATTCCATACCAACTTTAACATCATTTAATAAATAATTAGATACTAAACCATTTCTAACTCTTTTAACCGTTATTTGATAACTTTCTAAATTTTTAGGAGAACTAGAAATTGAATAACTCCGTTTATAAGTATGATTATTTTTATTTATATCTAACACAATATATTGACCAGCTTTAAAATTTGGTAAAGTACCATTTATTGGTTTTAATTCAAAAGTTTTAGTTTCTAAATTTTCATTAATAATATTTGCAACTTTTACTTTAATTTCTTTAGGATGAATTTCATTAACTAAATTATTTAATTTATAATCAAATTTAATAGCGTCTATATAAGATGAATTTATTATTTTTTCTCTTTCAATTCCCAAATTTTTAAATTTTAACATATCTAGTTTTTCACTAGCCCCAACTTTAAACTTCATCTTTTGCTACCTCCTTTTTATCTAATTTAGCTAAGGCTTTTAAAGCGGACATCTCACCAGATTTATAAGTTGATGAATAACCAGATAACCGGCTAGCAAAACCACCAGCAAAATATAAGCCTTCAACGTAATCTTCATTATTTTGATTCATCATTCTTGGAAGTAAGTTATCACTTTTCTTAGCTAAATACCCATATATCACGCCATCAGGATGATTTGTATATCTTGCAAAAGTAAGAGGTGTTGCAACTTCAATTTCTTCAATTGCATCCTGAATATTTACCCCAGTTGCTTTTTCAAAAGTTTCAATAAAGTTTTCACTAATTGCATCTTTTAAATCAAAATAATTATCTTTGGTAACAACTTTTGTAAAAATATCTGAAAATAGTAAACCAGTTAAATATAACATTGTTGTTCCTTTAGGAGATGCATCAGGTACAGCATTATTAATAACAACTCCAACCATATTATCATTTTTTAATTTTTTCATTCTTTCAAATTCTTTTTTACTATCTAAAGTATGATAGATAAAATAAGAATAATTTTTTAAACCTAATTCTTCAGGAGATTTATTAAGTCCTAAGTAAACACATATTCCTCTCGCGCCTAAAATTCTGGCATTAGTAAGTTGTCTTGCTTTAATTGGTACATCTTCAATATCAATTAATTTACCATAAACTAAGTTAGGTGAAATATTAGCAATTACTACTTTAGCATAATAAGTTTTATCATCACTTGTTACAACACCTTTAACTTTATTATCATCAACAATTATTTTATTAACGGTTGTAAGAAGTTTGGCATCTCCACCAAGACTTAAAAATTTTTCATATAAAGCTAAAGATAATTCATGAGATTTTTTAGATGAAATAACCGGATGTAAATTTACATAAGAATAAATCATACTAGCATAATGAACAAAACTAAGTTCCGTAGCAGGACTTCCTAAATAAGTCCAATAAGTACTAAGAATTTCTCGAGCTTTTTTAGGCATTTTAATACTTTCTAAAACATCTTCTAAAGGGTAACTTGCATAAATCATAAAATCATGATACTTACTTTTTAATACTTTCGCGTCAACATTTCCTTTACTTTCATTTAAATAATTTAAAGCTTCTTGATTTTCTTTACAAAGGTCAAAAAACTTTTCCATACTTTCTTTAGAACCTGGAACATATTCTTCCATTTTATTAATGAAATTGGAAACACCTACTGGCATGGTATATTCTTCTTTAGTATCTAGGGTTATAACATGAAAAGTTTCATCAATTTCATTCATTTTAATTTTATCTAAAATATCTAAATCTTTAAATAATTCGTAAACTTCGCCAACATTATTTTCATTACCAAAACCACATAATTCATGAAGACTTGCTTCAAATTCAAAACGCCCACGAATAAAAGATGTGGCAACTCCTCCAACTGTATTATGACTTTCTAATAATAAAACTTTTTTACCTTCTTTTTGTAACTTTAGGGCTGATACTAAACCACCATTACCAGCTCCAATAACTATTGCATCATAATTCATCACTAGCACCCTTTTCTATTATCTATTAAATTATATCAAAAAAATAAGTAAAAAAAAAGAATTATATCATTTTAGCTAATTCTAAAAATATTTGTAAATGAATTTGTTCATCTAAAATAATTCTTTCAATTAATTCTTTAATATAGTCATCATTAATAACGGTTAAAAGCATTTGATAATCATGAATTGCTCTTCTTTCACTTTCAATATCTATTTCTAACATGGTATTTAAATCCGTATCGTAATAAACATCATTACTATTCCAATAAGTTTTTAAATTAAAATTACAATCAGCATATATCGGATTAGAACCTAAATCTTTAATAGTACTACCTAATAAATATAAATGATGCATTTCAACTTTACTTATTTCTAGTAAGATTTTAGCTATTTCTTGGTTAGTATTTTCTAAGACCATACTTTGATAGACATAAAGCAAAATTTCGGTTAATTCACTTTCACTTCCTGAATAAACATGACTAAGTAAATTAGCATATTCTTTATTTTCTTTTACAACTTTCGCTTGCGGATATGGTTTATCACTAAAAACTTTCACACTATCACCTAAAAAAAGATATGAAAAAAAGGACTAATTTAGTCCATTAATATTTACAAAACGCATGGTTTTAATACTTTGTTCTTGAAGTGGTTTATCATACATATCTGTCTTAACTTTAGATATTTCTTCAGCAACATCATATCCTGCTATAACTTTACCAAAAGCTGCATAATCGCCATCTAAATAAGATACTTTATCACTCGTACAAATAAAGAATTGACTTGATGCTGAGTTCATATCTTGGGATCTAGCCATGGAAATAACTCCTTTTGCATGTTTTAAGTTATTTGTAACACCATTATTTTTAAATTCACCTTTAATGGTTTCGGATGAACCTCCCATACCTGTTCCTTCTGGGTCTCCACCTTGAATCATAAAATCTTCTATAACCCGATGAAAAATTAAACCATCATAAAATTTTTCACTAACTAATTTTTGAAAATTTTTAACTGTTATTGGCGCTGTGTCAGGATATAACTCTAACAAAATAACTTTATCTTTATTAGTGACAATTTTAACATAATTGGTTATTTCATCTGTTTCAGTATATTCCATATTATCAATTGTTCCTTTCGTTAAATCTTTATTCTCACAGCCTGTAAATAATACTAACATAGCAAGTAAAAATAATAAAATACAAATTCGTTTTTTAGTTACAATATTTATCATGATTATTCTCCTTTTAGCCTAGAAACATTTTATCACAATGAAGAAAGTAATACAATTATTACTTGCGATATTCTAAAAGTTTTTTAACTCAAAGTAAAAGTCATTTTAATAAGTTAATTTTCAGCACATAACCACTTGTGGATAATCAATATGTAATAAAATTAACTTACATTAATTGGTCTGTTATTTTAATAAAGAAATCACTGTTCCATAAATCTAGGCTTTGTAAATCTTTTATAAAAGGTATTACATCTTCTTTTACTTCCATGTAATTTATTTCTTTAAATTTATTTTTTAACAAAGTTTTTAAAACTTCTAAATTAAATGGTTCTTCTTCACTAATAACATTTAATTTGTTAAATTCATCTTCATCTATTCGCAAATCATTAAATAACATATTACGAAGATTATCATAGTTATTTATAGGTTCTAAAGTATAAAGTTTATCACATAAAGCTTTTTCTGGTGTCGCAATTTGATAAGAATAATCCCCTTCCGTTTTTAAAATTATTTCTTCTGGATATGCTAAATCTGGTATTATAGTGCTTACACGTTCAGGAATTAAACCATAATATGATAACGCATATTCAAAAGAAATATAAGAAGGGCCATATATACTTCCTGCTAATAAATAACCAGGAGTATTAGCATTGGTTTCATATAATTCATTAATTATTTTAAATATTTTACCAGCTTTTACTTTTCTTGATAATTTAGTATCTTTATTAGAATAGTTTTGCATATTTTCTTTTAAAACTTATTTGTAATTAACATATTTTCACTCTTTTTATCATTTTGCGATAATTTCTGGTGAAAATCAATAAATTTTATTTTAAATTTTTAATTTTCTTAATTCTTATTATAAAAAAATTCACTCATTCTTAATTAATTGTTTTATT
>CANQSC010000065.1 GCA_947626445.1 uncultured Bacilli bacterium | reverse complement strand
TTATCTTTAATATAGGTATATTATACCATGAGTTCTTTCTTTTTTTATGTTTTCCGATAAATTTAAACTCCGTCCATGGGTAATATTAATTTGCTTTTTAAACAGTAATCTTTTATATTTATATCATCAATTATTTGTAATACAGTTCTTTTCATCTTTATTTTTCCTGTTATTAAAACTAAAGTTAATGTTTCGGTTCCTTTATTTTTAATCTTAATTCCTCTATCATACCAGTAATCTTTTTTTTACTAATTAAATCTTTTTCATCAATTTTATTTAATAACAATTCTTCTATATGAGTAATTAATTCTTCTTTATAATTTTCTAAGTCTTCTAACATTATATCTTCAATTGTACTTATGTTTAACTTTCCTTCTTTAACATATGTCGTAAACTTATTTTCTACATTACTTTTTTTCATACTTAAAACACATCCTATCTTAAGCATAATTTTATCATAAATTTATAATTTTACCCCGAAAAAAAATTTACACCCAGCTCTTTTTGATTAGTAGACATTTTAAGGTGCATTTGATAAAATATGGGTGGTTGGTGATAATATTATGTTACAGATTAAAAATTTAAGTGTTAAAACAGTTGATAAAGAATTATTAAATAATATCAATTTAGAAATAAATGAGGGAGAAGTCCATGTTATAATGGGGCCTAATGGAGCGGGGAAAAGTACACTTTGTAAAAGTTTATTATCCCATCCAAGTCTAGAAAAAACATCTGGTCAAATTCTTTTTGAAGATAAAGATATAACTAATTTGAAAACTGATGAAATTGCTAAATTAGGAATTTATTATATTTTTCAATCACCACTTCCAATTGAGGGCGTTAAAAATGTGGAACTTATTAGAACGGCTTTACAAGAAAAGGGTAGTCCTATGGATATTTTTACCTTTAATAAAGAAAATAAAAAGATTTGTGAAGAATTAAATATTAATAAAGATTTTGTTCATAGAGAAGTAAATGTTAATATGAGTGGTGGCGAGAAAAAGAAAAATGAATTATTAACAATGCTATTTTTAAAACCTAAGTTAATTATTTTAGATGAAATTGATTCAGGATTAGATGTTGACGCAATAAAAGATGTTGCTAAAGTTTTAAATAATTATATGGAAAATAATTCATGCGCTATATTAATTGTTACCCATCAAGAAATGTTACTTAAACTACTTAAACCGACTCATGTTCATTTACTAATGGATAAAACAATTAAAAAATCAAGTGATGCTTCTTTAAGTAAAGAAATTTTAGAAAAAGGTTTTAATAATTTCTAGGAATTTTGATTAATCAAGCAATAAAGGAGCGAATATAATAGTATGAGTAAGAAAGAAAAGATTAAAATTTTAGAAAAAGAATCCACTATTAAAATAGGCTATAATTTAGATGTTATCGAGTGGGAATTGCCAAATAAGGAATTTAATTGTGATATTTATTTAGAAGATAATGTTATTTTAGAAAGTCATTGTTTACTTAATTTAAATGGTATAAATGGAAGTATTCATATTCATAGTAAAAATAATAATGTTGTTAATATATCGTTAGGATTAAGTTTAAATAAAGAAAATAATATTATAATAAAAAATAGTTTAGATGGTAATTCATCATATAGTAAAATAATTCTTCATGTTGTACAAGAGGATAATAATAAATCAACTTTAAAAACAGTTGGTTTAATAAATGAAAAGACAATTGATAATGAATTTTTAGAACAAATTAAAGTTTTAAATCTTAAAGATGAAAAAATAACATGTTTACCAGAACTTTTAGTTTATTCTAATGAGGCAATTGCCAATCATAGTGCAACTATAAGAAGTATAAGTGATGATGAATTATTTTATTTAAATAGTAAAGGGATAGATAATGAAAATGCTAAAGAGATTATAGTTAAAGGATTTTTAGAAAGTATGTTAAATAGATAGGGAGGTGTTTTAATGTATACAAAAGATTTTCCAATGTTAAATAAAGAAATTATTTATTTAGATAATGGGGCGACTACTTTAAAGCCTCAAGTAGTAATTGATAAAATAGTTGATTATTATAGTAATTATTCAGCTAATGCTCATAGAGGAGATTATGATATTTCTTTTAAAGTTGACCAAGAGTATGAAGGGGCAAGAGAAAAGGTAAGAAAATTTATTAATGCGAAAGAAAGAGAAGAAATTGTTTTTACAAGTGGTTCAACTGAGTCTTTGAATATGATTGCTAATGGATTTTTTAAGAATTTTTTAGATGCTAATGATGAAATACTTATAACTACTAGTGAACATGCTTCTAATGTGTTACCATGGTTTCACTTACAAAATACGATAGGTTCTAAAGTAAAATATATTCCTTTAGATAACAATCATTATGTGACAATGGATAATGTCATAAAAAGTGTAACATCTAATACCAAAGTTATTGCGTTAGCCGGTATTACAAATGTTATTGGCGATGAAAGACCAATTAAAGAAATATGTAAATTTGCTCATGAACATAATATTTTTGTTGTCATGGATGCTTCTCAATATGTTCCGCATCGTAAAACTGATGTAATTGATTTAGATGTTGATTTTATGGCTTTTTCAGGACATAAAATGTGTGGACCAACAGGCATTGGGGTGTTGTATGGTAAAAAAGAATTACTTGAAGAATTAGAACCAATTAATTTAGGTGGTGGAATGAATGAATCATTTGATTCACCAAGTGAAGTATATTTTAAAGAATTACCGACAAGACTAGAAGCTGGAACACCTAATATAGCTGGAGCAATTGGTCTTGGGGCTGCCATTGATTATTTAACCAATATTGGGATGGATAAAATTTATGAATATGAAATGAATTTAAGAAAGTATGCCATGGAAAAATTAATTAAAATACCTTACTTAGATATTTTAAATATTGAATCTGATAGTGGAATTATATCTTTTAATGTAGAAGGAATTTTTAGTCAAGATGTAGCTTATTACTTAAATAAATATAATATTTGTGTAAGAGCAGGTAATCATTGTGCTAAGAATTTAAAAAGTGAAGTTGGAGTAAAAAATAGTATTAGAGTTAGCTTATATTTTTATAATACCGAAAGTGAAATAGATGATTTAATTGAATTATTAAGTAATAAAGAAAAAATGAGAATAGAGATGATTTAAATGGATGAAGATTTAAGAAGAGAAATTATTATGGATCATTATACTAATCCAGTAAATAAAAAAGTACCAGATAAAAAAGAAGATTATCAAATGGTTAATACTAATAATAGTAGTTGTATTGATAATTTAGATATTTATATTAAAATTAAAGATAACGTAATTGAAGATATCTATTTTGATGGAGAAGCTTGTGCAATTTCTACTTCTTCTTGCTCAATTATGATTCATAATTTAATAGGCAAAACTGTTAAAGAAGCTAAAGAATATGTAAGTAATTTTAAGAGTATGATTGATGAACAACCATATGATGAAGAATTACTTAATGAAGCTAATGCTTATAATAATATTTATAAACAAAATAATCGTAAGCATTGTGCTTATCTACCTTATGAAGGAATTTTAAAAATATTAGATAAATATGATGAGTAATAAAATTATTATTAGAAAACGCCTAACAAATGATAGGTGTTTTTTACTTTATTTTGAAATATAATTATTGTAAAATATATTCAAATTAATGAGGTTATTATGAATAAAGAAGTTTATTATGTAAGTCAAGAAGGTTATGATTTATTTTTAAAAGAAATTGATAATTTAAGAGATTTATTAAATTGTAGTGGTAAAGATAAAAGTGAATCTTCTAATTCAGCGGTTGGTGATGGATGGCATGATAATTTTGATTTTGAAGAATCGGCAAGAGATGAGAAAAAAATTTTAAAAAAGATAGATGATTATCATAAAATATTAAATAATTTAGAAATTATAAAAGAAGATTCAAAAGATAATAATGTTGTAAAATTAAATGATAAAGTATTATTAAAATTAGATTATGAAGACGGAAGTAGTGAAGAATGTATTTTTAAATTAGTTGGAACATTTTATACTAATGATTTTGAAGAAATTACTTTAAATTCACCAATTGGCAAAGCTATATATCACCAAAAAATACCTTCTATAACTAATTATAGTGTAAATGATAAAACTATAAAAGTAGAGATAAAAGAAAAAATAATTTAATCTTTTCTTCATATATTTTTATAGGTGGTAAAATTGAATTTATCTGATTTGCAAAGAAAAGATATTGTTAATATTTTAGATGGTAAACGTTTAGGTAGAATAGTAGATGCTGAAATAGATGAGGGTGGAACTATTATCCATTTTGTTATTGAACCTAAACGTTTTTTTAAATTATTTCATATTCGTGATGATGTTTTAATTACTTTTAAACAAATTAAAAAAATTGGCGAAGATGTTATTTTAGTTGAATTTAGTGTCAATGAGTTTTAAATTCTTGAATTTTACTAATAAGTTTGTTATGATGTATACAGATGAAGGAAACTTCATACAATGAAAAAGGATACATCTTGAAGTTTTTCAGATGTAATTCCCGTTTTAGTTTTGGAATAAGCATCCGATAATTCAACTTGTGTCGAAATCAGATGCTTTAATTTTTTAATTTAAAATTAGTAGTATTATTACTAAAATTACTAAGATTATTTCATTATGAAGAAAAAATTCTCTTTTCGTCATAGTAATAACCAACCTTCATTTTTTAATTTTAAAAAATAAAGGGAAAACATCTGATTAATTCTCAATGTATCCAATATCATTATAACAAACTGTTAATAACGTGTCAAACGTCTTGAATTTTAATAAAAAATTTGTTATGATGTATACAGATGAAGGAAACTTCATACAATAAAAAAGGATACATCATGAAATGTGCTTTATCAGATGTATTCCCATATTGATGGTAAAACATCTGAAATCAACAAATGTTGAAATCAGATGTTTTAATTTACTTTATTTTAAAAATTAAAATAAAGATTAATACGATAAATACTAAAATTAGTATATATAATAATAAAATAATTATATAATATGATAATTCTTTCTTGCTCATATTAATCACCACCTTTCATTTTTTAAATTTAAAAAATAAAAGGGGAAAAACATCTGATTATTATTTCACAATGTATCTAATATCATTATAACAAACTATTAATAACGTGTCAAAAATTATCATTAATTTTTAGAAAAGTTTTAAATAAATTGCATATTATGACAACTTTTTATATAATGTATATGGTGATTTGATGAAAAAAAGTGGTTTTTTACAAGGTGCTTTTATTGCAACGGCTAGTGTTATAACCCGAGTTTGACAGCAAAAATTAATAAAAAACATCATTTTGCCTAGTATTTATAAGGCTTTGAGATGTT
>CANQSC010000064.1 GCA_947626445.1 uncultured Bacilli bacterium | reverse complement strand
CATTGAAAACCTTATATTTAATGTCATTCCTTATTCTAACCTTTAACTTTACGTAAACTTTTTATGCGATTGCCTTAATAATAAAATATATAAAAACTTATTAAACATATTTCTAAATTATGTGGAATTTATATTATTGTATTTTATTTTCTTTTCATAATTAAAATATTACTATTTGATTGTTGTTTTAACTTTTCTTTTTGATTTTCACTTAAAGCAATAAATTCTTTACATAATTTATAATCCAAATTCTTTAGTTGTACTTCTTTTCTTGGATAATGATTACTTTTATTATTTTTCGATTTTTTATATGTTAAATATGTTTCAGGATTATTTCCCTTAGTAATCTTTTCATATAAATTTTTTACATTATAAATAATAGCGTCAATTAATCTTTCAGCATTATCAATATAAATACCATATTCATTTATGTGAAAGTCTAAATCCACGATACGATTCCATCCTTCTTTTGAAATAGTACCATTTTCAATTTTAAATAAGTCTTCTAATATTGCAAAAAGGGTTTTACATTTTTCTTTTAAATTTGAAGTATAAGTTTTAAAATATTCTAATAAATAAGGTTCAAATCTATAATAATTTTCTAAAATTGGAGTTTCAAATTTTTTTGAACTTTTAATATCGTTTTCTAAACATTTTCTTTTATCCATTTCCTTGCTTAAAAAATTTTTTATTTCACTTTCTGTAATTGATATTTCACATGTATTAACAAAATTTTCAATATTCATTAAACGACATATGTAATTTTAATTCATCAACAATTATCCTTGTTATTGTATACGAATTTATGTAATATCCATTTTTTCCATATATAGCATATCTAGCTAATAAATCAACATATTTATTAAAGTTTACACTCATAATTAAACCTCCCTTATCGAATATTTTATATAAAAAATCTAAATATTATTAATATATATATATAAGAAAAAACCACGTTTCAGCCTTTGTTAAAAAATTAATTGTTAATTATTTGTTCTTTTTAACGATTGTTCATTATTATATTCATCTCTTGTTTTTAATAATTCATCTTTTTGTAAAATTGCTAATGTTCGCATATTTTCTAAACATTCTTTTCTTATAACTTTTTTAGCATTTTTATTTTCAAAATCAATATTTCTTTGTTGTAATTCACTATAAGCTCTTTTAATTTCAAAATTATTTGGGTCTAAATTATAATGTAACATATCTTCAAAATATAAACCTGCTATTTCATCATCATATTTTAATTTTTTTGAAACAATAATTTCACCATTATCATTTAAAACTGGTAAATCATTTTGACCTTTATAATATTTTCTGGTTTGCCAATTATATAAGACATAACTTAAACCATATTTATTAGATGCCATTATTTCTAAAATATTTTCATTAAGTTCTAAAAGTTTAGTAAAGGTTTGATATGGTGAAGTTGTATTAAAAGCGGTAACTAAATAACCTTTCTCATTAATATTATAATGTTCAAATTTAAAATTCATTTTTGAAAAAGTAATAACAAAATTATTATTATCGCATTTCTTAGCATAATTAAAAGAAATTCTATGTCCTAATCTTTTAACTTTTTCATTATTTATGTTATATAAATCGATAAATCCTAATTTATTTTCTCTTATACTATATTCACTTGTTTCTAATAAAATCATGATAATCCCTCCTTCTTTTTCGTAGTATCTTATCTTAAAAGTTTAAAAATTGCAATTACAAATTGATTGAGTAGAAATATATGTTACCATATATTTCTACTTAATCGCATTTTCTTCTTTATTTTTTGTTTCTTTTGGTAACATTATTAATACTGAAGTTTCCTTAAAAGATATTTTATCATAGATTTTTTTCATATCATTAATATTAATATTTTCTAATAATTCTTTTTCATTGTTAATAACTCTACCTTCATAAGTTAAATCATTACTAATAATATCATTTACTTCTTCTAAATTTTCATAACTTAAAACTAAAGTAGCAATAGCTGATTTTACTTTCCTTTTAACTTCATCTTCATATATTTCCATATTCATTAATTTATCCATTAAAATATCTACTATATCATTAGGATATTTTGTTCGACACCCTATTTCTAAAATAATATAATCATAAACTTTATAAGCCGTATAATATAAATTATATACTAATTTTTTTTCAACTAATTCTTCTTTAAATAAAGTTGTACTACCAAAATTAGATTCTAATAATAATTTTAAAATATTTATAACCATTAAAGTTTCATAATTTTTAAATAAATTTAATGGTATTTTAGTTGCAAAAGTAATTTCCGGTTCTTCAATATTAACTTTTATTTCTTTTTTAGAAATATTTACTTTTTTACCTTCTTTATAATTCATTAATTTAGGTTTATTCCATTCTAAAAATTCTTTATTACTAAAATATTCTTTAATTATTTTTAAACATTCATAAGGATCAACATTACCAGTTAAAACAAAAGCCATATTAGCGGGATGATAAAAAGCATCATAAATTAATTTTAATTCTTCTAAATTAATACTATCAATATCTTTTTTAGAACCAACAAGTTCAGTATTATTAGGATATTTATTAAATAACATATCATTTAAAGTAAAATAAGCTATTACAGACGCACTATCAACACGCATTCTTTGTTCTTCTTTAATTGGTACTCTCTCATGTAATACTTCTTCTTCTCTAAAATTTTTTTCTAAAACAGTATTAAAAAGTAATTCAATATTTTCTTTTATTTTAGTTGTCCCAACAAATTCATAAGCTGTTTTCATATTACTTGTAACCGCATTACTATAACTACCTAATTTATTAAATTTTGATAATATTGGTTCATCACTTTCACACATAATATGTTCTAAATAATGAGCTGACCCCCTATGAACATGATATTTTTTATTCTTCCAAGTAAAATCTAGATAATCACCACCATAAAAAACATTTAAGACACCTTGAAAAGAATGACAATGTTTATTAGCCCAGATATAAATATTTAAACCATTATCTAAAGTTTCATGATAAATACTTTCATTTATTCCTTTTATTTTAATTTCCTTCATCATCAACAGTCTCCTTTAATATATAAGTTAAAGTTTTCTTAAATTTCTTAGCTAATTTTTTAATATCATCAATTGTTACTTGTTTAATTAATTCTCTTCTATCTTTGGGAAGCGGTCTATTAAATAAAGAATGCATATAATATTCACCAATTAAATACTCTTCATCATCTTCATTCATGGTCATATTAGATAAAACTTTTTCTTTTTGAAGTTCAAAATAATCTTCGTCAATTTCTCCATTAGCCATTTCTTTTAAAGCCCGATCAATTCCTTTTATAGCTTCTTTAACATTATCATATTTTAAACCTGTATAAATTAAAAGATACTTATTAGGATAATCAAAACGAATACCTCTTGAATATACTAAAGGATTTTCTATTCTTAAGTATCTAGCTAATTTATCTGATTGATTAGCTCTTCCTAAAATTTGTAAATATAAAGTAGATACAGCATATAATTCAAATTCACTTAATTCATTAAATTGTAAATACATTAACAATTGGGTTTGAGCATATTTACCTTCTACTTCTAATTCTTCATAAGGATTAATTTTATTAGAGATCGTATTTTGATAAGTATTTTCCACAATAGATTTTTTTTGAAAATATTTATTAATATAAGATACACATTTATCCATATCTAAATCACCAATAATTAAAATATCTACTTTAGCATCTTCAAATAATTTATGATAATCATTAATTAAATCTTCATTATTAATACTATCTAATTCTTCATGTGTACCATTAATCATCTTACCAGAGATACTATCTTTAAATAAAAACTTTCTTGATTCACAAAAAGCATAAGAAAAAGCACTTTCTTTATAATGATCAATATTTTGATGAATTCGTTCTTTAATAATTTCTTTACTTCTTTCATCAAATTTATCATCATTAATATTAGGATTTAAAACTTGTTCACATAAAAACTTAATACAATTTCCTAAATATTTTTTATCTTTAATATATTTAGGACTAACAAAATCTAAAACAAAATTAGCAATATAAGATTTTCCAACTCTTGAATAATTAGTATAATAAACACTATTATAAAGATTTTCTAAAGCAATTAACATTTCTCTTTTAGTAGGATATATTTTACTTGTATAACCCATTAAATTAACTAAAAAAGAACGTAGAGGCATAGAGATATTATCTACATCATCAATAAAATTAATTTCCATATGAACATTTTTAAATTGTTCGCTAGTAATTGTTAAAACTCTAAAACTTTCAAAATCATAATGCTGGTATTTCATCATTAGGCACCTCTTTCTTTATTATATACATTCTTTTCAGTTTTAAACTAAAATAGCTAAATATATAATAACAAAAGATAAGAAAAAAAGATATTGCTTATAACCAACAATATCAATTATTAAAAACAAAATTAATTAATACTATCAAACTGACTATTATATATACTTGCATAAAAGCCATTTTTCTTTAATAGTTCTTCATGACTGCCAACTTCGACAATATCCCCTTCATTCATAACTAATATTAAATCAGCATTAATGATTGTAGATAAGCGGTGTGCAATGATGAATGATGTTCTTCCTTCCATTAATTCATCCATAGCTTTTTGAATTAAACCTTCGGTTCTAGTATCAACATTACTTGTCGCTTCATCTAAAATTAATATTTTAGGGTCAGCTAGTATTGCTCTTGCAATAGTAAGTAATTGTTTTTGACCACCACTTATATTGCTTGTTTCTTCATTAAGTTCCATATTATAACCATCACTTAAAGTTGTAATAAAATGATGAATTCTAGCTTTTTTAGCAGCTTCAATTACTTCTTCATCACTTGCCGTTATTTTTCCATAACGTAAATTTTCCATAATTGTTCCACTAAATAACCAAGTATCTTGTAAAACCATCCCAAATAATTTACGATATTCATCTTTATCTAATTTGGAAATATCTTCACCATCTAAATATATTGCTCCACTATTTAAAGGATAAAAACGCATTAGTAATTTAACAATAGTTGTTTTTCCAGCGCCAGTAGGACCTACAATAGCAATTTTTTGACCAGCTTTAACCTTAGCATTAAAATTATGAATAATGGTTTTATCTTTTTGATAGCCAAAATTAACATGTGAAAAAGTAATATTTCCTTTAATTTTTTCTTCTACTACTGGTTTTCTCTCGCCATCAATTTCTTCTTCTTCATCTAAGAATTTAAAGATTCGTTCTGCTGCTGCTATCATTTGTTGTAATTGATTCATTACATTTGCTAATTGGGCAATTGGTTGAGTAAAATTTTTAGAATATTGAATAAACGATTGAATATTACCAACTGTAATTTTACCTTGAATAACAAAATACGCTCCAAAAATGGAAATAATAACATAATTGATATTACCAATAAAATTCATAATTGGATGCATTAATCCTGATAAAAATTGACTCTTCCAAGCTGACTCATAAAGCATTTTATTATCTTCATCAAATTTTGCTAACATCTCATCTTCAGCAT
>CANQSC010000063.1 GCA_947626445.1 uncultured Bacilli bacterium | reverse complement strand
TATATGATATTCTATATCATATTGCACATGACTTAACTTTCTCATTACAAACCGCCTCACTTGGTTTGTTATTATACATCATTTTTGCCGAATTGCGGCAATAAATTGCCTCTTAACCCTACAAGGGTTTTACGTGCTGAAGCACGTGGCCTGAACCGTTTTTCGTAACGGTCAACAAAACGATATTCTAAAAGTTTTTCTTTGACTTCTTTTTTAACTCGGTAAGAATCTCTAATTTTACTAATAATTTTATTCTGCGTAAATGCTTTTAAACGATTATTTTTTATATAAGGTAAAGTTAAATCTGGATATTTAATAAAACATTCAGCTATTAACCAAGAAATTGCCATATTAATATAATACTCATCTCGATTTATTTTATCAGTTAAAGAAAAAATCTTTTTTAAATACTTTTCTGATACATAATTATTAAGCAATAAAACTAAACCTACTCTAACAGTATATTCATGTTCGTTATTTAAGTAGTTTTTAATTTTTAATAAGAATTCATCTAAATCTTTAATTTTTAGACTACTACAAAAACTATCACAAATAGCCCAATTATCAATTTCTAAAAGATAGCTTTCTAAATACGGTTCAAAGTTTTCTAAAGAAGCAATTACTAAACCTTTAATTAAAACTTCTTCATAATATTTATTTTGACAAAACTTTAAAAAATCTTTGGGATTAGTTATTTTCTTAACAATTTTTCTAATAACTGGTAATCTTACTCCTAATATTTCATATTTAGTATTAATTATTTTCTTTTGAAATTGTTGATAATTAACATCCTTAATTGTTTTTAAATAATTAATAAATTCTTGGTATTTTCCTTTACTCCATTTCATTTTTTACTCCTTAATCTGGTTTCATAACGGGAAATTTTTGATACATAAAATCATTATTATAGTACTTATCATAAAGACGTCCAACAATGGTTAGAGGTGGAACGTTATGATTACGAAGTGCCATTCTACCAAAAGCTGTATAAGTTAAAAATAAATCAATACTTACAATAATTAAAATAATAATGTAACTTACTTTAGCAATTTTATAAGGAATAGCCTCAATTAATCTTTCAAGTGTTGGATATAAAATTTTCATAAATACTAAACCAATTAAACCCCAACCTAACATATAAATAATCGTTGTCCGGCCATTAATATTTAAAAATTTATTAGTACAGTCCCAAAATTTAACATCAAAGAAAAAATCAGCTATAAAACTAGTTAAATATTCGGTAAAACCTCCAATTAAAAAACAATAAATATAAGTTTTTAAATAAGATCTGGTTTCATTATTTTTATGTAAAAACAATAAAAACATAATTACCCCTAAACCATAAATGGGACTTAAAGGGGTATAAATGAGACCTTGTCGGTCTGTAATTTCATGATACTTTAAATACCACAATATTTCTTCATAATAAGTACCAAAAAGACTACCAACTACAAATAAACAAAAAACTTTAGCAAAACAAAAGTCTTTCGCAAAAACTTTTTCATTTTTCATAATTAATCTCTTTTCTCTTTTTCATTTTAACCTTTTTACTAAAATTTGGCAATTGTCTTTTTTGATTTTTTTGCTATAATTTTATTTAGAACAAATGTTTGGGAGGTGAATCTTATGGAAGAAAGAATAAATCGCCATATTTTATGTATTGATTTAAAAAGCTTTTTTGCATCTGTTGAATGTGTTGAAAGAGGTCTTAATCCTTTTACTACACCTTTAGTTGTCGCAAGTAATACTCAGGGTAATGGAGCAATTACGCTTGCTATTACTCCCTTTTTAAAAGGAAAAGGCATTCCTTCTCGAACAAGACTTTATGAAATTCCTAAGGATATTACTTATCAAATTGTTCCTCCAAGAATGAGCTTATACATCCAAAAAAGTAGCGAGGTTGTTAACATTTATTTAGATTTTGTCAGTGAAAACGATTTACATATTTATTCAATTGATGAGTGTTTCTTAGATGTTACAACTTATCTAAAATATTATGGTTTAACTGATGAAGAACTGGCCTTAAAAATTTTACAAACAATTGAGAAAAAAACCGGTCTTACTGCTACTTGTGGAATTGGACCAAATATGTTACTTGCTAAAATCGCTATGGATAAAGAAGCTAAAAAATATAAAAATGGTATTGCTAAATGGACTTATGAAGATATTCCCAAAAAACTTTGGCCAATCGCTCCTTTAAGTGAAGTTTGGGGTATTGGTAAACGATTAGAAAAACGTCTAAATAATTTAGGGATTTACTCTATTTATGAGCTAGCCCATTATGACCAAAATGCTTTAAAAGAAAAATTTGGCATTTTAGGTCTTGAATTATATGAACATGCAAATGGCATTGATAATTCTTTAATATGCGAATTTAAACATCAACCTAAAGAAAAATCAATTAGTCATAGTCAAGTTTTATTAAAGGATTATTATGATGATGATATTTTATTAATTATTAAAGAAATGTTAGAAGTTTTAACAAGAAGGCTTCGAACTAATCATTTAGAATGTAGAGTTATTCACTTAAGTATTAGTTATTCTAAAAATATTGGTGGTGGTTTTGCACATAGTCTAAAATTAGAATGCGCAATTGATAAAACCGATAATCTCTATCAAATTTGTAAAAGTATTTTTGACCGTTATTATCTTGAACATACTCCTATTAGAAAAGTTGGAATATCTTTAGGTAAACTATCTAAAAAAGAAGGAATTCAATTAGATTTATTTGAAAATTTTGAAAAAAAAGTTTTAAATGAAAAATTAGATTATACTTTAGATAATATTCATAATAAATATGGTAAAAATAGTATTTTAAATGCTACTAGTCTTTTATCTTATTCAACTATTAAAGAACGTAATCAAAAGATTGGAGGTCATCATGAATAATCGTAATGAAATTAAATGGTTACCTTTTAATTCACTTATTCCTTCTAATGAAGTAATTAAAGATTTAAAAGAAAAAAGAAATTATCAACAAATGCCTACTTTAAGTGAAGATGAATTATATAATTTAGAAGAACTTATTAAGAAAGCTTTTCATACCAATGAAAAAATCCAAGTTACTTATTTTTGGAAAAACCATTTTTATACGAAACTTGGATTTATTATTAAAATCGATTCTAATCAAAATAAAATTTACTTTGATGATTATTCTTCACTATATTTTGAGCAAATCTTAAAAATCAAATTATCTAGTTAAATATTCATTATAAATAGCTTTTTTTTCTAATAATAATTCATCTAAATCATTTTGATTATTGAAAAATTCAGTTTGAAGTTCTTCTAACTTTCTTCTTTCTGCTAAATAATTATAACGAGATTTTAATTGACTTCTTTTAGTAGCATATTTCATAGTTATTTCATCATATTTTTTAGCATATTGTTCTTTAGATAATTTTTTTCTTCTTAAACTTAAAAACTTCTTATCTCTTATTTCTTGTTTATGATAATCACTTAATATTTTTTCAATACTACGACGATTATCTTGACTTAAAATAGCAACTGTTTTTGAAACCATTTCATTATTAACTTGATGGATTTTATTATTTACATTTTCAATGGATGCTGAGTATTTATTTTCCATTAAAATAGGCATTGTTTCATTTAATTTATTAATTATCTTATTAATAATATAAATTCTATTGCTACTATAAATTGGTTCTATATTCATATTTAAAGAACCTAGATATTCACCATCAGTATCTAAGAAAACAATTTTTTGATGTTTAATAGCAAAATAAGCGGTCACACCATTATTAAAAAAATCAGCAGTTAATATATTACCATTTAAATCTAAAGCTAATTCTAAATTATTAGCTTTTATTTTAACGATTTTTTTATCATGATAATATAAAGTTATAGTATCATTTGGTGTTTGATATTCTTGCATTAATAACTTTTTTTCTAAATTGTAATAATTAATTACTCCCATTTCATCTTTTTCAACAATATATTTCATAAAAAAAGTCCCCCTTTTTTAACACGAGGGATACTATATCATAAAATTCTTTAAAAAGCAAATAAAACTCAAGCCAATGTCATAAATTCATTTTAAAACTCGAACTATAAAAGTCCGAGTTTAGTATTTTTATCTCACCACTAAATTATCTAAAACCGTATTTTTTTGGTGCCCTAAAGGAAGAAGTACGACAACTTGAGGTACTATACATTTAAAATTTAATTCTTTATTAAAATCTTTCCAGTTCCTTCATATTTGGCTAGTTCGTTATCTAAATGTTTGTTAACAAAATAGGAGTTAAAATCCATCCGTGATAACTCGTCATTATATTTATCATATATAATCTTAGGAACAATGTGCAGATTCCACCCTTTTTTCAAATATTCAGAAAATTCTGTTATTCCATTTAATGAACTTGTTGTTATCGTATGATCAACTATTGATTCAATTTTATGAAAACCACAAAATCTTACAAACACATCTCTAATATCATTAGCGGTTAAATTTTGGAGTTTTTCAATTATTTCCTTTTTATGACATGATTCATTTATTCTATTAAATGATGAATATAGTGATGACTCTGCAGATAAATAACCGCTAATTAATGTAATAAGGTTTTTTTGATAGCTTCTTTCAGGATTAGGGTATTCTACTTTAGAAGAATGTATTAGTTTTTCATATTCTTCAATACCACTTTCTAACATGTTTTTATAGCGTTCTCTATCATGTTCTACTTCAGGTGTAATAATGGTAGGTAGCTTATACATTAAATGTGAATAATTTCTAAATTCATTATAAGTAATATATCCACGTTTTAATATGGTATTAATCTGTTTATAATAGTTTATATTAGGTACTTCCTTGTTTTGTTTCAAGCAATCAAATATATAGTAAAGTGAATATATTAAATTTCCTCTTTTATGTCCAAAGCCAGTGTTATACAAATAACCACTAGGCGTTATGTACCAAGCTTTAGGCCACACAACAGCTTTTCCATCACTTTTGGGTGGCATTTGTATTGTTGACTTAGCTTTCACTGTAGCCAGAACTTCTTTTATTTCTTTTTGGGTATTTAATAGAAAGTCTTTATAATTTGGATAAAAATCAACTAAATAAGGAATATAATGAAATATTTCATTTAATAAACATTGCAAATCCCATGAAGTCAATTCTAGGTTTTCTTTTAAGTCATAATGTGATTGATAATAATTTTCATCTCTATCTTGAAAAAATTGTCCATTACTTAATAGAGATTCATAGGATAAGAGATTATACTCAAATGTATTTGAAATGAGCTTATTATTAATAGAAACTATCAATTTATCTATTTTATTTAATTTTGGAAATAAAGTTTCTAATTGTTTTAAAAAATCAATAGAAAAAGGTATTTCTCTTATAAAACAATCCTGATTTTTATCAAAAGGTTCTCTAAGTAAATAAGTTTTAAAATTACTTGATTTCTCCAATTCCGAAAAATACTTGTACATAGAATCACTTCCCATAATTTTTATCGCTTATTATATCATTATTTGATAATAGCTTAAAACAATTTGGTGTTTTCACGCATATTATTATTGACAATAATGCTATGTATTTTCAAATTAACAAAAATACTAATTCAAACTAGAAAAATTATAGCATAAATTCACACATTTTAAAACTCGAACTATAAAAGTCCGAGTTTAATATTTTTTCTGGTGTTCTTGGGGAGATTCGAACTCTCGACCGA
>CANQSC010000062.1 GCA_947626445.1 uncultured Bacilli bacterium | reverse complement strand
ATGAAATACCTTTTAGTAATGATGGAAATGCTACTTATGAACTTATTATGGAAAAAATTAATTCTGATTTAGCCAATGTTTTAGGTAATTTAGTTAATCGAACTATTGCGATGGCTAGAAAGTATTTTGATGGTACAGTAAAAAATACTAAAGTTAATGAAGAAGTAGATAATGATTTAATTAATACAATAGCTGTACTAGATAAAAAAATTGAAGAAAAAATGGATTTATTAGAAATTGGTAATGCTTTAGATGCTTTGTTTGATGCTTTAAGAAGATGTAATAAATATATTGATGAAACATCTCCTTGGGCTTTAGCAAAAGAAGAAGATAAAAAAAGTTGTTTAGAAACTGTTTTATATAATTTGTTAGAATCTATTAGAGTTTGTGCAGTAGAATTAATTCCTTTTTTACCTGAAACTGGAGAAGAAATTTTAAGACAATTAGGAACTAATGAAAAAGAAGTTAA
The DNA here is from genome assembly GCA_947626445.1 of uncultured Bacilli bacterium. GTDB lineage: Bacteria > Bacillota_I > Bacilli_A > RF39 > UBA660 > Ventrenecus. Next base: position 5,625 of record CANQSC010000062.1, on the reverse strand, counting down.
ATTTTTAGATAATGAAGAATTTAAGGTTAATGAACCAGTAGTATTATTTCAAAGAATTGATATACCTAAAAAGTTAGCAGAGTTAGCTGGTGAATAAATGTTTTGTGATACCCATTGTCATTTATATGATGAATATTATGATGACATCAATTTAGTTATCAATAATGCTTTTGAAAACCAAGTTAATCGTTTTATTGTTGATGGATGTGATGGTAAAAGTAATGTTGAAGTTTTAGAAAAAGTAAAAGAATTTTCTTCAATGTTTGGCTGTTTAGGTATTCATCCAGAAAGTGTTTTAGAATATAGTAAAGATGATTTAGATTTTATTGAAAAACATATATTAGATGATAAAATAATTGGAATTGGTGAGATTGGTTTAGATTATCATTATGGAAAAGAAGATAAGGAAGCTCAGCAAAAGTTATTTAGACTTCAATTAGAATTAGCAGATAAATATTATAAACCAGTTGTGATTCATAGTAGAGATGCTACACAAGATACAATCAATATTTTAAAAGAATTTCCTAATGTTAAAGGTGTTATTCATTCTTTTTCAATGCCTATTGAAGTGGGAAGAGAATTTATTAAAATGGGTTATAAGTTAGGCATTAATGGGGTTGTAACTTTTAAAAATAGTCATTTAAAAGATTTGCTAAAAGAAATTTTACCTCATATAATTTTAGAAACTGATAGTCCATATTTAACACCTCATCCGTATCGAGGTACGAAAAATGAATCAAAATATATTTTGGTAATAGCTGAATTTATTTGTAATGAACTTAATATTTCTTTAGAAGAATTGGCTCTTATTACCAATAATAATATAAAAGAAGTTTTTAAAATATAAAAAGAAGCTTTGTTTAATCTTTTAAAGCTTCTTTTTTGATGTTAGAAATTAAGTTATTAACTTTTTCTTCTTGATTAAGAATATCATTGGCATTTAAACATTCATTAAATTCTTCTTTTAAAACTACTTTCATTTGGGCACTTTCGGCAAAACTAATTAATGAAGAAATAGTTGCTTCACTACTATAAAGTTCTTTTTTCTTGGCGGCTATAGCTACGACAATTAATTTTTTATCCTTTAATTCTTTGGTTGTATACAAAGGATTTAAACGGTCCATAAAAAGTTTTAAATCACCTGATAATAAGTTCCATCTTGTTGGGGTTATCATCACAATTAAATTTTCTTTTTTGATTTTTTCAATATTATCTTTCATATCATCAGTAAAATCACATACACCATTTTTATCACAATCCATACATCCGGTACATAGATGAATTTTTTGATTTCCAGGAACAATAATTTCACAATGAATCCGTTCAGCATCACAAGCACTCTTAATTTTTTGCCCTAAATTATAGGAATTACCTTCTCTTCTAGAACCAACTATGACTAACATAAAGTCACTCTCCTTTAAAATTATTATGGCAAATAAATTAATTTATATGCTAAAACATTACCATTTGTTGGTTTTGACTTTTCTACTTTCATATGATAAGATTTAGATGTAAATAGAAGGTGATATTTTGAAAAAAGTTAAAAGTTTTTTTAATTATGGAATTAAGATGGCTTTTTTGTTTTTCTTTATATTACTAGCCAATGTTAAAGTTGGTAGTGATGTTACAGAAATTTATAGTGGAGCTAGTAATCGGGTTACTAACTTAGCTTTAATGTCATGGAAAATTGAAGAAGATAAAAAGAATGATATATATAATCCTATTGTTTCATATACTGGGGATTTAACAGGATATGGAGCTAATTGTCCATTATGTAATGGAACTTTAGCTTGTAAACCAAGTTATTATGTTAAAGATGGCACTGATACTTATGTTGATAATGAATATGGTCAAGTTAATATTGTGGCTTCTAGTTCTAATTTAGCATGCGGTTCAATAGTAAGATTTAATTCAAAATTATCTAGTGAGCCAATGTATGCTATTGTCTTAGATAGAGGAGTTCTTGGAACGGACTTAGACCTTTTAACACCTAGTGAATCTTATGCTTCTAAACATGTAGGACGAACAAGTATTACTTATGAAGTTTTAAGAGATGGTTGGTTGAGAAATAATGAAAGCTAAAAAAAGTTTAGGACAAAATTTTTTAAAAGATGAGAAAGTATTAGCAAATATTGCTAATCTTTTTAGTAGTGCAAAAAATGATTTAATCTTAGAAATTGGTCCAGGAATGGGAGCTTTAACAAAATATTTAGTTTTAAAAAAATCACCAGTAATTGCTTATGAAATTGATTTAAGAATGAAAGAATATTTAGATAAATTAAATAACTTAGAAGTAATTTATCAAGATTTTTTAACAAGTAATTTAAATGAATTAAAAAAATATCAATATCAAAAATTATATGTTGTCGCAAATATTCCTTATTATATTACAACCCCAATAATTGAACATATAATTAAAAATGTTATACCTTATAAAATGATTTTGTTAGTTCAAAAAGAAGTAGCTGAGCGATTTTGTGCTTTACCAAATACCAAGGATTATGGCTATTTTACCGTGTTTTTAAATCACTATTTTAATACTCATTTAGAATTTGACGTACCAAAAGAAGCTTTTTATCCAGTACCTAAAGTTACAAGTGCGGTGGTTGTTTTAGATAAAAAAACTAACATCATTTCTTTAGATGAAAAAAAATTTTTAGCTTTTGTAAAAATGGCTTTTAGACAAAAAAGAAAAACTTTAAAAAACAACTTAAAAGAGTATTGGTTTATTATCGAACCAATTTTAAAAGCAAATGGTTACAATCCTAATGTTCGAGCAGAAGAACTTCCTTATGAAATGTTTGTAACCTTATATCAAAGTATAATTTGACTTTTTAAAAAGATTAGGTATAATATCCTCTTAATTGAAAGGGGTATTTTTTTCATGAATGAAGAAAAATTAGAAAATTGGTGGAAAACCTATAAGTCCTATCCCAAATTAAGTATCAGTGAATTAAAATCTTTATATCAACAATATCAAAATACCAAAGACCCTCAAATATTTAAAGAAATGGTTAATGGAACAATGTATTTAATTTATAATCAATTAAAAAATAATTATTATTTAAATTATGATATGGTAGATTTTGATATTGAAGATATTATAATGGATAGTATTGAATTATGGCTAAACTTTTTAAAATCAGGAAAAGTATTAAAATTAGAAATATTTTCTGATTACTTTATTAGAGATTTCCATGAAGATTTAATTAATCGTACTTTAAAAACTAGTCTTATGAATGTTACAACTTTAGAATTATATGGCATTGGACATCGAACTATGGCTGATTTATTTTTCTTATATGTTCATGGTTTAAATACTGATAGTATTCCTTTAAAGTTGCAAGATATTTTTAAGCAATTAATAGAAGTAGCAGATGAAATAAATATCGATTTAAAATTAGTGCCTTCAAGAAAATTTGATATTATTTTAAGACCTTTAATTAATCGAATAATTAAAGAAGATTTAAAACCTAATATAGAAGTTCCAGATGAATATGAAAAAATTATTAATCAATATTATTATGAACAAATTGAAAATAAAATAAGATTAGCAACAATAAGATCAATAATTCTTCAGTCCTATTGTGGATTTTATAGTGATAAACCTAAATCTATTAAAGAATTATCTTTAGAATATAATTGTAGTACGCAAAACATTGAACAAAAAATAAAAAGAGAATTAAAAAGAATAAGAAAGCAAGTAAAATTATGACAACTTTTGCTTGTTTTTTTCATACAATTTTTTAGGGGATGTGTATGGAATTTGCTGTTGGGGATTTAGTAACAAGAATTAGTTATAACAATGATACCGTTTTTAAAATTATTAAAATTAAAAATCAAGTTGCTTATTTAAAAGGAGTCCAGGTTCGTTTATTTGCAGATGCTAATTTAGAAGATTTACAAAAATATGTTGAAGATGAAAGAAAAATTGAAGATGATTTTGAACTTGATTTAGATTTTAATGAAGACCGAGGAGAATACTTTTTTTTACCAGGCAAAGTCTTACATATTGATGCTGATGAAGATTATTTAAAAAGATGTCTTAATTTTTATAAAAGAAATAAAGTTATGGTTATTGGCAAAAGAATAAATGAACAAGATATATATAAAGAAATTAGAAATTTACTTATTGAATATCAACCAGATATTGTAATTATAACGGGACATGATGCTTATTATCCTAAAAAAGGAAGTCCCAAAGACAATAAAAATTATCGTAATACTGATGCTTTTGTTAAAGCCGTTAAAGAAGCGAGAAAATATGAAAAATCTCATGAAAAATTAATTATAATTGCTGGAGCATGTCAAAGTAATTATGAAGAATTAATTAAAGCTGGGGCTAACTTTGCGTCTAGTCCTAAAAGAATAAATATTCATTGTCTAGATCCTGCCATTATTGCAACAATATTATCAATGAGTGAAAGAAATAAAGAAGTTGATTTAGTAAATTTGTTATCTAAAACAAAATATGGAGCTAGTGGAATAGGCGGTATTAAAACAAATGGAATGATGTATGTAGGATTTCCAAGATAAGTTCTAAAAACAAATTATATTGCATAACTTTTTAAAGAGATATTAAGGGGGATAATTGTTTTGAACTTAGATTTAGTAAGAGAAGATATTGCTAAGTATTTAAATAAAAGAGTTTCAGTTAAAATATATGGAATGAGAAATAAAAACTATGAATATGAAGGGATATTATCTGCTGTGTATCCTTATGTTTTTACGGTTTTTATTGATGGAAGTGAAAAAAGTTTTAATTATGCTGATGTAATTATCGGAGATGTTGTAGTAAAACCTATCTAAAATACTTGAAATATGGGAATTTTTGCTATAAAATGGAATTATGAAATAGGAGGAGTAAGATATGAAAATTTCATCTGTCAGTGTTCGTAAAATTACGAAAGAAAATTCAAGATTGAAAGGAATAGCTTCAGTTTTAATTGATGAATCATTTGCAATTCATGATATTAGAATTATTGAAGGAGACAACGGTTTATTCATTGCAATGCCTAGTAGAAAGACAGCTACTGGGGAATATAAAGATGTATGTCATCCTATAAATCCAGAAGTTCGTAAAATGTTTGAAGATGCAATATTTGCAGAATATAATAAAGAAGAAGAGGAATAAAAATAAAGACAACAGTTAAGATTTAATTGTTGTCTTATTATATATTTTAGATGGTGGATAAGGATTTCTAACATCAGTTAAGCCTAATAGATAATCAATGCTAACTTGATAAAGTTTTGCTAATTTTGCTAATAAATCAATAGGAATAATTCTTATACCAGTTTCATATCTAGAATATTGAACTTGACTAATATTTAAATAATTGGCTATATCTTTTTGGGTATAGTCTTTATCATTTCTAATCTCTTTTAATCTTTCAATATTTATCAAAAAAATCACCTAAAATTATTTAAACATACTTTAAAATGGCAAATTGACTTTATAACTAAATGGTTATATAATGTGGGTGATAGTATAGAAAATATGAAATAGGGTAAAGATAAGAATGAGGGATTAAATATGAAGTTAGAAAAGTATGAAGATAAAAATAAGAAGAAAAGAAAAGTAATATTAGTAAGTATAGGAGTAATAGTATTAATAAGTGTATCATT
>CANQSC010000061.1 GCA_947626445.1 uncultured Bacilli bacterium | reverse complement strand
TTGGAGGGTAATTATGAATATATGGTATACTGAAGAAGAATTAAAAAAATTAGAAGAAATATTAAAACAATTAAAAGATTTAAAAAAAGAAAATACTGGTAAGATTAAAAATTATCAGAAAAAAATTGATGCTAATTATAATAAATATTTTAAATATGTTCAAAAACAATATTGGCAAGATAAAACTAAAATTAGTAATTTAAAAAAGATAGATAGTAATACAAATATATATGGTAATAATATTGAACTTATAATTAGTAATCTTAAAGATATAAATTTTAATTATAATAATTTAAGTAATAAAGATAATTATAATAAAGTTTTAACTGAAGAAAATTATAGTGATTTATATGAATACTATATAATAATTAGGAATTATTTATCAAATATGTCAAATGAAAAAATGATTATGGAATCTAATTTTATTAAAGATCGTACTTATAAATTATTTTATAAATTAAAATATAGTTTACTATTTAATGATATGGATGAAGATAAATATAATTACTATCATAATAATGATTGGTATGAGGTTATTAAAGAATATCAAAGTATTATAGAAATTTATAATGATGCTTTAAATGAATCATGGTCTTATGATAAATTTTATCATATATCAAATGCTTTTAAATTATTCGCTAAAATAAAATGGGAAGAATATCAAAAATATCAAAATATGATAACTAAAGAAAATAAAGATTTAGAAGAATTACCAATTTATTTAGCAAAAGTAAATCCAAATATTATTTTAACTTATGATAAAAAAACCCTTCTTATGACTAAAAGAGGATTAATTAAAAATTTACAAAAAGTTAATGAAGATGAACAAGATAAGATTATTGAATGTTTACATCAAATTAATTTGACGAGAAAAGTGTAAACTAAAATTTTTTTTGAAAAATTTTAAAAAATTAATTGACAGCCATAGGGGAGTATGATATATTTAAGATGCTTAATGGTAGGTGAAATGATTTGAAACACCTTTGAGATATTTATATTTCTTTGAAGTATATTTATTTCTTAAGATTGTTGATGATTTTTCGTCCGATCGGATGTTTTTATTATGATTTTTTGAGTCATCGATTTCACCGTTGAATAGGGTGTCTTATCGGCCGTTAAGTTGTACGTGCATGTGGGATTCGATAGGAGAGTAGTATTTATATCTGTCAATATATGTATTTACTTTATTCGTCCACGGAAAAATATGTTGGTTGACAGACCAATGTATTTTTTTTGTGCGAAAAAAAAGGAAATCAATATTTTTGGGGGAATATATTAGTAGAAGATAGTATTGTATCTTCTTAGAAAGGAGGACCTATGGAAAATTTTAAAGACTTTATTGTTGAAAAGAAATTTCTTTTCATTACCGGTTTTTTAGCGCTCGCATGTATATTGATGGGAATACTTTATTTAAAAGATGCTAGTGCCGAAGAAGCCTTTCATTGTCCCGTTGAAACTTTAGATATGAGTGAATACGAAGATGAAGAACAAGAAGATTCTAGTAAACTAAGGGTGGATATCAAAGGTGCCGTTAGAAATCCTGGTGTTTACGAATTAGAAACTGGTTCAGTTGTTAATGACTTAATTAAAGCTTCTGGGGGACTTATGAGTAATGCTGATACTTCTAATCTTAATTTAAGCAAAAAATTAGCTAATGAAATGGTTATTATTGTTTATACGAAAGATGAAGTAAAAGAAATGAAGCAAAGCGATAAGTTGGGTGATGCTAATATTACCGATGAATTAAATGAAAATTCTTCTATTATTGGTGGTAGTAGTGAGACCAGTAAAAAAACTACGACTAGTAAGACTAGTGGTAAAATAAATTTAAATACGGCTAGTAAAGAAGAACTTGAAACCTTAAATGGTATTGGTTCATCTAAAGCTGAAAGTATCATTCAGTATCGTAGTACTTGCGGAGCCTTTAGAACAATTGAAGATATTAAAAATATCTCTGGAATAGGCGATGCGGTATATGCCAAAATTAAAGACTACATCACTGTTTAAAGTTTTAATTAGTCTAGTTATTATTTGGTGTTTGTTTAATCTTTTCTTTATTAAACATGAAAGTATTTTAAATGGAGGTGAAACGTCTTTAGAAGGTCGTGTTTTAGACTATGAATTTAATGGCGATTTATTAAAATTAACTATTAAAGCTAAAGAAAAGGTTATTGTTAATTATTATTTAAAAACCGAAGAAGAAAAGAAAGAATTAGAAAAAACATTAGGATTTAATGATTATCTTATTTTTAAAGGAAAACTAGAAGTTCCTTTAGGAAATGACATACCTAATGTTTTTTCCTATCAAAAATATTTAGAACATCACCATATTTATTATCTATTTAAAGCTAATAATTTAAAAAGATATTCTAATCAAAATATCTTCTTTAAATTAAAAAATTGGTGTTATAAAAGATTAAATAATATTAATAATAATGAATATTTAAAAGCTTTATTATTAGGAGTTAAAGATGATATAGATAATGAATTATTTAGAGAAAATGGTCTTAGTCATTTATTTGCTATATCTGGAATGCATATATCATTATTTATCTTAATTTTAAGTAAAAGTAAATATTTAAAAAAATCTAAAATTACTTTATTATTTTTATGGTTTTATACCTTTTTAGTAGGTTTTACACCTTCTATATTAAGAAGTGTTATATTTTATACTATAAAAATATTTAATAATAAATTAAAGATAAATAATATACAAATTTTAATATTAGTTATAAGTTTAATGTTATTTATAAATCCTTTTTATTTATATGATATAGGTTTTATTTATTCTTTTGTAATATCTTTTGGCCTTTTAACTTATCATTTTGATAAAGAAAATAAAATTAAAGATTTATTAAAAACTAGTACTTTTATTTTCTTTATTACTTTACCTATTACTGCAATTAATTTTTATAAAGTAAATTTTTTAACAATATTATTTAATTTAATAGCCATTCCTTTAGTATCTACAATATTATATCCTCTAGCTTTATTAACTTTTATCTTGCCAATCTTTAATATAATATTTGAAGGATTTACAACCTTATTTATTTTCTTAAATAAAATAGCCAAAAATATTAAATTGGGAATCTTAATATTACCTAAAGTAAATATTATTTTATGGATTATTTATTTTTATCTATTTTATAAAGCTTTTTATTATCACAATAAAAACTATTTTAAAATTTTAATTTGTTTTCTTTTTTTAATTCATTTTTTGCCATTTATAACTACTAAATTAAATATAACTTATTTAAGTGTTGGACAAGGAGATAGTAGTCTTTTAGTTAGTAATAATTTAAGTAATGTTACTTTAATAGATACAGGCGGAATCTATAATTATAATAGTGAAGAGTGGGCTAAGAAAAAAAATATTAATTATACCATTAATAATATTGTTAGTTATTTAAATAGTTTAGGTATTAATAAAATCGATAATTTAATTTTAACCCATGGTGATTATGATCATGCTGGGAATGTAACTGATTTACTAAATAAAATTAAAATTAAAAAAGTTATTTTTAATAATGATGATTTTAATGATTTAGAATCTAATATTATTAAAGAATTAGATAAAAGAAAAATTAAATATGAAAGAGGAATAAAAAATTTAAAATTTGATAAAGGACAATTACAATTTTTAAATACTAAAAAATATAATAATGAAAATGATAATTCTAATGTAATTTATTTTAGTTATTTAAATTATCAATTTCTTTTTATGGGTGATGCTGGAATTGAAAAAGAAAATGATTTATTGAAAAAATATAATTTAAAAAATATTACTTTTTTAAAAGTAGGACATCATGGTTCAGATACAAGTAGTAGCAAGTATTTTATAGATAAAATAAAACCTAAATATAGTATTATAAGTGTTGGCAAAAATAATCGATATGGGCATCCCAAAGATAGTGTATTAAAAAATTTAGAAAATTCTAAAATATATCGAACTGATAAAGATGGAAGTATCATTGTTAAATTTAATAATGATAGTTATCAAATAGTAACCGTAAATTAACTACTATCTACTTTAATGAATTCTTGATATAATATAAAAGAAGTGATGCAAAATGAATATATTAATAACTAGTGATTCTAAAACATTATTAGATGATGAATTAAAAAAAATAATTAAAGATTCAACTAATAAAATTGTTTATAATTATAGTGAAGTATCATTAAGTGATATTTTAGAAGAAGCTGGATATGTTTCAATGTTTAATGAAATGAAATATCTAATAATTAAGAATGTTAGTTTATTTGGTAAAGAAAAAGAAAATTCTAAAAATAGTGAAAGTTTAATTAATTATTTAAGTAATCCAAATCCTAATACAACTTTAATTTTTACTACTTATGGTGGTGTTGATAAAAGAAAAAGTATCTTTAAAAAATGGCAAGAATTAGCAGAGTTTAAAGAACTTAAAGCCCCTGTTGGATACGAATTAATAAATGAAACTAAAAAAATGATTATGAAAAAAAATTATTTAATTGAAGATAGTGGGGTTAGATATATTGTTAATGCTTGTGTAAATAATTATGATTTAATTGTTAATGAAATAAATAAATTTCCTTTATTACTTAAAGAAAATACGATGATTACGATGGATATTTTAAAAGATTTAATTAGTGTTAATGTTAAAGATAATCAATTTAAATTTGTTGATGCCGTTATTTTAAAAGACATGAAATTATCTTTTGATTTATTAGAAGATTTAAAATGTTTAAAAGTTGAAAGCTTACAATTAATTAATCTTTTAGTAAGGGAATATCGTTTAATGTTAATGGTTAGTTTGATGGAAGGTAAACATAATTCTAAAGAAATTATGCAAGAGTTAAAATTAGCTGATTGGCAATTACAAAAAATAATTAAGAATAAAGCTAAATATCATCTTGATGATTTAAAAGATAATTTATTATCTTTAACTAAATTAGATTATGAAATAAAATCTGGTCTTAAAGATAAATGGCTTGGTTTTGAAAGTTTTTTAGTTAATTTATTTGAATATTAAAAGAAAGCTTTTTTTAGCTTTCTTTTAAGTATTCTTGATATTTTTCCATATTTCTAAAATTACATTTAGCTATTTCTTGTAATTTTTCTTTTCCATATTTTTTAACTATTTTAGCAGTAAGAATGTCAACATCTTTTCCGGCACCTTTTAAAACAGTCATATCAAGTTCTTTAGATAACTTATCCATTTCTTGTAAGAAAATATATCTACTAATGCAACTTGCTGCCGCGACAGCGGAGCAAACACTTTCAGCTTTAGTCATAAAAGTAATATTTTTAACAATATTTTTTTCATCTTTTACATGTTCAAAATATTTAGCTGGATAGACAAATTGATCAATTACAATTTTATCATAAGGATAACCTTTTTTAGTTAATTCATATAATACTTTATTATGAATTATTGCTTTAATCCGATTCATGTTATAGCCTCGTTTTTGATATTCATTATATTCTTTACAACTTAAAGTATAACTAGCATAAGGTATTTCTTCCATTAGAGTAGGGGTAATTGATTTAATTTTTTCATCAGTTATAATTTTAGAATCTCGAACTCCTAATTTTTCAACAAAAGATGCTTTATCTTTTGAAACATAAGCTGCAGTTACTACAATAGGCCCTAAAAAGTCGCCAACGCCAACTTCATCAGAGCCATAAACATTTAATTTATACATTTCGCTTCTAGTTTTTTTAACTCTTTCTAATTTTTGTTTGCCTTCAGAAATATTAATTTTAATTCCCGTTAATTTTTTTTCGGTTTCAGCCCACATTTTAGCATCAATATCAGCACTTATTCCTTGAAACATTACTTTACCAGATTCATATAAAGTAACTACGGTATCAGCATCTTCAGCTTGAAAAATAGCATATGGTGGGGTTTTAGTTCTTTTTTTGTCAGCATAGTAAGCAATCATTTTCTTTCGTAATTTTTCACTAGTTCGATAGACAATTATCATATATATATCACCACATAAATAATATCATAAAATTTCTGTCTTGACAAATAAAGTCGTATTTTTTGCTATTGCCATAAATCAAAATAAAGTTACTAAACATTATTATATTTTAAGTAATACATAGTATAATAACAAACCAAGTGAGGCGGTTTGTAATGAGAAAGTTAAGTCATGTGCAATATGATATAGAATATCATA
>CANQSC010000060.1 GCA_947626445.1 uncultured Bacilli bacterium | reverse complement strand
ATATTAAGACAAAAGAAAAGCTTAATTTCAAACAAAAATTAAACTTTTTTTATTTTATCAACTGTCAAACTCGGGAATTTTTTAGCATCAATCATTGCAAAAACTCTAGAAAAAGTGTCATGAGATGGAATGCCATTTTCTAAAGATAATAAATCAATAAAATACTCTTTATGAACTTCTAAAAAATCTGCCATATTTTCAAAATCAGTATAACCACATAATATTCCGTAGACAGTCATTATTAATATGTTGACTAAATTATGTTTTTTTCCTCTTATATCTCTTGGATCTTCCAATACTTCAAAATGATTAATTAATGTTTTCATATATTCTTACACTTCCTTATATTATAAGAATACATTATTTTTATTTACTTAAAAAGTCTATTATATCATTTTTTACACTTTATTTTTTATGCGATTGCCATAGAATATAAAATTAGAACTATAATTCATTATTTTTTATGTTATAATAACTAATAATTTAGCGATAGGAGAATTATGTTATGATTTTAAACGATTTTAATAGTGATGATTATATTTATTTTAGATTAATAAAGGATTTTGATTCTTATGATTCTTATAAAGAAGGGGATATTCTTCGCTTTAACATCAACGATTTAAGAAAACGAGCCCTTTCTGATAAAATATCTGTCTATTCTACTTCGTTCTTTGAATTGACTCCTAAAAAAAGAATCGATAAGTATGCTATTTTTCCATATCAATTATATGAATCTGCTACTTTAAAAACAAATTGTTTATCATATCATATTAGTTTTGATACAGATGATATTATTATTTTAGATAATTCTACGAGAAAAATGTTATTTTCTGAAACGGAACTTGCGCCATTATTAATGATGTTAAGTGGAGTCGCTACTGTAGCACAGGATAATCAACAACAATTAGAAAAATTGATGGCCGATGAAATGATAGATATTAATGATCAAATGCTAAAAACAATTATAGAAAATTTCAGTATTCCTTTTGGTGAAACTAACCATAACACTCTTTCTGATATCATTACAAAATATCATATTGAAAAATTGTTACATCTTAAGAAAGGTTTATTTTTAAATATTGATTTACAACAGGGAGATATTTTATCCTTTTTTGATCCTGCAGTTGCTTTACTTTTTTGTAATCAGTATTATCTTCGTTTATTAAGTAGTTGTTGTATGTTAGATGAAAAAGAAAAACAAGAGTATTTTTGTGAAGAGTTTTCAAACTGTATTCATGACTATGAAAGTGATATTCGATATTTTGTGTTAAATGATGATATAAAAATTAAAAGTAGAGAAGAATTTTTCGACTCTTCTTTGTTTCCTACTAATTTTCCTAATCGTGAATTTTTGGATGGTACATATTTTTTTGATTGGAATACATTGGATAATTTTGATTATGATGAAAATGGTTATCTTCGTTATATATGGATTCATGATAATCGTAAAGTAGAAATGGAAATTCTAAAGATTGCTCGAAGAGCGACAATAGATGAGGCAAGAGAACACTATACTCATTTTAAAAATAGAAAAAAATTAGAAGAAGACGCATTTAGTTATTATTGCAAGCATAAAAGTATTTATAAAAAAATGAAAAAGGAAAATTCTGCTCTAAATTATGTAAAGTTTATGGAATTGAACGAACAAAAAATAGCTCTTCAAAAGAATTATATGTATCAAAGATTATTGATGACATTTATTAATAGAGGAAATTCTTTAGAAGAGTTAAAAACTCCAAACCAATTAACATTAAAGAAAAAATAATATAAATGTAATTTGCAAAGACATTCTTACATATTATTTGTTTATTTTATGTCCTTTTATTTATCCCAAATGAGATTGCGGTACAAGCTGTTATACGCGGAAAACAAATAGCCCGTAAAGGCGTTCTAAAATTATTTAAATATTTACTAGTAAATAACGATGGTAAAAGATTTTATGATAATTATATAAATTAAAATTAGATTGAGATTGCGACAAATTTACGGAGCTGAAAAAATGCGATAAATAATTTTTTAATTCAACCTAATAAGTCATGATAATGATGTCTTAGTTTTTGTCTTAAAAAATATTTGAATGTAAAAGAAAGACTCTTATTAAGAATGAGAAAAATATATTTTAGATATGAATTAGATAATTTAACACAAGGAGAAGAATTGCATTTATAAGACAATTTAGAGGATTAACACAAGATGAAGTTGCTGAAAAGTTAGGAATGGAAGGTGAAGAGTTCCTAAAGAGGATAGGCTTTTAGAAATAACTAATATACTAAATGTTTCATTCCCTTAATTTACATTTTAAGTTATACATAGTATAATATTTAGGAAAGTGGTGACGATATGAACTTCGATGAATTTTTTAAAAAAAATCACATAGAAATTAAAAACAAAAAATTAATGCTTGAGGCTTTTACGCATAGTTCTTATTCCAATGAACGTCATACTAAAAATTATGAACGTTTAGAGTTTTTGGGCGATGCGGTTTTGCAACTAATTACCAGTGAATATTTTTATTTACATACTGATTTAAAAGAAGGGGCAATGAGTAAAGAAAGAGCTTGTTTTGTTTGTGAAAAAGCTTTAGCAACATATGCAAAGACAATTGGTTTAGATAAATATATCTTAGTTGGTAAAGGCCAGAAAAAAGACGTTAATGACACTATTATAGCAGATGTTTTTGAAAGTGTATTAGGCGCGATTTACTTAGATTGTGGCTTTCAAATAGCTAAATGTTATGCTGATCGTATAATCCTACCTTTTATTAAAGAAGATACCCATTTTTTAAGAGATTATAAATCTTTACTTCAAGAACTTGTTCAAACTGATCGGAAGAGCTTAACTTATGAATTAGTTAGTGAAAGTGGTCCAGCTCATGATAAAGAGTTTATTATGGAAGTTGTAATTGATGGTATTGTTTATGGTAGGGGTACTGGTAAAAGTAAAAAAGAAGCTGAGCAACAAGCAGCTTTTGCAGCCTATCAAAAAAGAGCTAAGTAGGTGAAGTATGAAATTAAAAAGTATTAGAATTAATGGTTTTAAATCTTTTGCCGATAAAATTGATTTAGAATTAAAAAGTAATATAACGGCTATTGTCGGACCTAATGGTTCAGGAAAAAGTAATATAGTTGATGCTGTAAGATGGGTTTTAGGAGAACAATCAGTTAAAAGTTTACGTGGTTCTAAAGAAATGGTTGACGTTATTTTTGCTGGTAGTGAATCAAGAAGTGGTTTAAAAAGAGCCGAAGTAGCTTTAGAATTTGATAATACTGACCATTTTTTAAATACCGATTTAGAAACAGTTGAAGTAAAAAGAATATTATATAAAACTGGGGAAAATGAATATTATATTAATAATGCTAAAGTTCGCCTAAAAGATGTAACTAGTCTTTTTTTAGATAGTGGTATAGGTAGTGATTCACTTAACATCATTAGTCAAGGAAGCATTGAAAAAATTGTAACTGCTAAACCAGAAGAAAGAAGAGTTATTCTAGAAAGTGCTAGTAAAGTTTTAAAATATAAAAATCGCAAAATAGAAAGTTTAAGAAAATTAGAAAAAGCTAAAGATAATTTAGAAAAAGTTGATTTAGTAATTGATGAGTTAGAAGTTAATTTAGAACCTTTAAAAAAACAAAGTGAAGAAGCCAGAACTTATCTAGCCCTTTTAAATGAATATGAAGAAATTGATCGTTCCCTAACTACTTATGATATAAAAAAATATCATGAAGAATTAGAAGAATTAGAGAGAAAAAGAAAAACTTTAGAAAATGAAAAATTAAATATTGAATCAGAAAACACTTTAGATAGTAGTAAATTAGAAAACTATAAAACTAGAAGTTTAAAATTAGAAGAAGAAATAGAAAAGTTAAATGAAGAATATACAACCTTAACTGAAAATTTAGCTAGTATTGAAAGTGAAAAAAATCTTATTTTAGAAAGACAAAAATACGCAGTTGATGAAAAAAAAGTAGATGAAGAATATTTATTAAATAAAGAAAAAGAAACTAATTTAGAAAAAGAAAAATCTTTGGTAACATTTAATTTAAAAGAAAAAGAAGATAATTTAAATACTATTAATAATGAATTAGGAAGTATTGATGAAAAAAATCTTTTATTAAATAATAAAAAAAGAAATAATGATTTAGTTTATCAAAATAAAATTAGAGAAGAAGTTTTATTAGAAAATAAAATAGATATTTTAAAGAATAATATTTTAGAAGATACTAATATGCCTATTGCTGTTAAAAATATTTTACATAATCCTCGTTTAAAAGGAATTAAAGGAACAATTGGTAAATTAATTGAGGTTAAAAATGATTATAGTCTAGCTATTTCAGTAGCCCTAGCTAGTTCTACTAATTTTGTGGTTGTAGAAAATGAATTAAATGCTAAAGATGCTATAAATTATTTAAAAGATAATCATTTAGGTCGAGTAACCTTTTTTCCAATGAATGTCATTAAAGGACGTAAAGTAGGAGAAGATATTATTAAAACTGCCCAAAAATGTCAAGGCTTTATGGGTATTGCCTCTGATTTAATTTCTTATAATAAGGAATTTCAAAATATCATTGAAAATCAATTAGGAAATGTCTTAGTTACTAAAGATATGACTGCCATGAATGAGCTAGCTAAAAAATTAGATTATAAATATCGAATTGTTTCTTTAGATGGTGAAATTACTCATGCTGGTGGTAGTATTAGTGGTGGTACTATTAAAGTTAATAATTCTTTAAATGATAAATTAGAATTAGAAAAGAAAGAAACCGAATTAAAAATATTACAAGAAGAAAAAAATAAATTAAATAAAAATAATGATAGTTTAGCAAAAGAATTAGAAGAATTAGAAACTAAAAGATTAGAAGTTCAAAATAATCATTATGTTTTAACTAAAGAAGTAAATGAATTAAAAGAAAAGTTAGCTAATATTGAAAAAGATTTATTAAATACCGTTCAAAGTTTAAAAAGAACTGATACTCTAAAAAATGGGGGAATTGAAAAAGAAATCGAAAAACTACTTGCTAAAGAAAAAGATATAGCTACCAAAAAAGAATTAACTAATACTAAAATTAGAAATTTAAGAAAAGAAAAAAGTGATTTAGCAAGTAAATTAGCTGAAGAAGAATTAGAATATCGAAAGAAAAATACCGAATTACACACTATTATTAATGATTTAAATGAATTAGAAATTAGAAAAAATAAAATTGATATTAAAATGGATTATCTTTTAAATCATTTAAGTGAAGAATATCATATTACTTTTGATAAAGCTAAAGTCACTTATATTTTAGATATGGATTATGATTTAGCAAGAGAAAATGCTAAAATGTTAAAAGCTAAATTAAGTAATTATAAAATGGTTAATTTAGGAAGTATTGATGAATATAACCGTATTAATGAACGTTATGAATTTTTAAGTAGTCAAAAAGAAGATTTAGTTTTAGCTATCGAAGAATTAGAAAGTATTATTAATGAAATGGATGAAAAGATGGTTGAACGTTTAACTAAAACTTTTGATTTAATTTCTAAAGAATTTGAAGTTGTCTTTAAAGGTTTATTCAAAGGTGGCAGAGGAATGTTAAAACTAACTGATCCTGATAATATTTTAGAAACTGGTATTGAAATTATTGCGGAACCTCCAGGTAAAAAACTTAGTAATATTGCGCTTTTATCAGGCGGTGAAAAAACTTTAACAGCTATTGCTTTATTATTTGCTATTTTAAATGTTTTTCCAGTACCATTTTGTATTTTAGATGAAGTAGAAGCAGCACTAGATGAAGCCAATGTTGATACTTTTGGCAAATACTTACAAGAACAAAAAGCTAAGAGTGAATATATTTTAATTACTCATAAGAAAAGAACAATGGAATTTGCTGATACTTTATATGGTATAACTATGCAAGAAAAGGGCGTATCTAAAATTGTTAGTGTAAAATTAGAAGATTAAATATTTTCTAATTTTTTTAATTCTTGGCAAAAATAGGATCGATCCTAGATTTGCCATGATCTTATTTGTAGCCTTTATTTTTTTTAAATAAAAAATTGTAGCAAAAGATAATGATAACCAACAAAAATGGCTATTATTTGCGTTTTCGTGCAAAATGACTATTTTGTTATTTTTGATTTCGCGTTTAACTGTCCAGTAATTCCGAATAAAAAAGGTTAATAAATAAAAAAGCAGAAAAAATAATGGATAGAATGGTAATTATATGAAGTC
>CANQSC010000059.1 GCA_947626445.1 uncultured Bacilli bacterium | reverse complement strand
ATCCCTTTTCACATATATTAAAAATAACATATTTTTTTCAATATGTCATTTTTTGCGATTCGATGATTTTATCCTGACTTTTATCCAGCATACCAAACATTTCTTCCGTTAAAACTCCAGCCTTCATAGTTAGGGAATCCTGGTGGTGTGATAACATTATCTCTTGGAATAGCATAACCATTATAGAAACCTTTTGCTACTCCAAAATGAAGATGGGCTCCAGTGGTACAGGTATCATATCCGCCATGAGCGGTTGAGGTTGAATATCCTCCTGCCCAACCAAGTAAAGTGCTTTGGTCTACTACATCACCTAAATCAACATTAAATCTTAATAAGTGATAGTAGAAAGTGGTATATGGCACACCATTTACAGTAACATCGATAAATAACATATTACCACCACAGCTACTAGCATAAATTTTACCAGAAACTACTCCTGATGCTGCGGCATATACAGGAGTTCCTTCAAATGGACTAGGTCCACTGATATCTAAGCCATTATGATAACTTCCCCAACGATAACCTACTTTACTAGTTATGACTCCATGAGTAAGAGGCTTTAACCATTCACCATTATCAATGGTTACAACATTACCTGCACTATCATAAATTTTTTTAACACAGTCCGTACTAATAACGGCATCATCTCCTAAATCAGGAGCATATGCTTTACAATTTTTTTCAGCTTTTTCCAATTTTTCTTTTAAAGATTTGACTTGAGTATCTATATCTAAGGCATACTTATCATAATTTTTTAAGTCGCCATATCTTTGTTCAATAATTTTTTGATATTCAACGGCTTTAGCTTCCAAATTCTTTTTCTTTTGTTCTAATTCAATTTTTAATTCTTCATTTCTTTTTATTTCTTCATTTAATTCATTAACCGTACTAGACACTGATGAAGATATTTGTTCAACTGTTGCAACTCTCATTAACATATCAGTTATTGTACTTGCTCCTGAAATATATTCAACATAAGCATTTCCTCCTTCAACTTGTTGGAAATACTTCATAACTTGTTCCATTTCTTTTTTTAATTCTTCAATATGTTTATTTGATTCATCGATGGCATTTTGAGCTTCTTGCATTTGCTCTTCTGCTTCATGAATATCCGCTTCAGCTTGTTTTATTGCAGCTTCTTTTTCAGCTATTTCTCTTTTAGCTTCTTCAGTTTTATTATTGTTTTCTTTTTGTTCTTGTAATTTTTTATTATAATCACTTTTTAATTCACCAAGGGTCTGTTTACTTGAAGAAGCATAAACAGGCATAATATTTATTAAGAAAACCCCAAAAATAATTAAAATTCCAACAATCTTTTTCATATCTTCAAATACTTTCTAACTGCTCGCCAAGAACCGAACATACCGACTAAGGAACCAACAACAATTAAGAAACCAGAAACAATAAGGACGAATGGGAATGGACTTGATAAAGTAAGGATTTTAGTAAAAATATAGCCTCCCGTTTCATTATATAAATAAACATATCCATAGATAGCAGCGATGATTGGAATAATACTACCAAAAATACCTAAAATAAATCCTTCAAAGATAAATGGTAATTTAATAGCTATATTACTAGCTCCAACTAAACGCATAATTTCTATTTCGGTTCTTCTTGATGAAATTGTTAATTTAATGGTATTACTAATTAAAAAGGCTGTAACCAAAACTAATGCTAAAACAATAATAATAGTTCCTTTACTAATAGCATCAAATATTCCAACAATATTTTCAACCATTCCTTCACCATATTCAGCACTTGAAACAAAATCATATTTTCTAATTGTTTCAGCTGTAGCATTTAAACCATTAACATTTTTAACAGTTACAATAATCGAATCTAACAAAGGATTGCTCTCTAAATAGTCTAAAGTATTTTTTAGAGTATCACTTTCATTTTTCATTTGAGCAAGCCATTCATCTTTACTTTTGAATTCGCTTTTTTCAACATTAT
This sequence comes from uncultured Bacilli bacterium, assembly GCA_947626445.1. GTDB lineage: Bacteria > Bacillota_I > Bacilli_A > RF39 > UBA660 > Ventrenecus. The sequence goes on along the minus strand of CANQSC010000059.1, from coordinate 4,302 downwards.
CCATAGTTTTTAAATCATTTTCTAATTTCGTAATATTTTCTTCAGTAGCATCTTTTTTTAGATAGACTACAATCGTTAATTCTTTTTCCAAAGTTGATGTAATATTATTAACATTATAAGTAAGAACTAAAGATATAGCGACTAATATTAAGGTAACTGTGGTGCACGCTACACTGGCAACTGATAAAGAAAAATTACGAAATACGCTTTTAAAGGAATCTCTAATCCCGCGCCTTAGTATTCTTAATGCTTTCATGAACTTTATAACTTCCTTTCAAATTATCGCTTACAACAACACTGTTTTCAATGACAATTACTCTCTTTTTCATTTTATTTACTAATTCTTTATCGTGAGTAGCCATGATAATTGTTGTTCCAAGTTCTTTATTAATATTGTCAATAATTTTCATAATTTCTTTACTAGTATCAGGGTCTAAGTTTCCAGTCGGTTCATCACATATCAATAGTTTTGGGTCATTTACAATGGCTCTTGCTATCGCTACTCTTTGTTGTTCTCCTCCAGATAATTGACTAGGTAAGTTTCTTAGTTTGTCTTTTAAACCAACAGCTTCAACAGCTTTAATAACTTTTGGTCTGATCTCTTTATTTGGTAAACCTAAATTTTCAAGGGCAAAAGCCACATTTTCATAAACTGTTAATTTAGGTAATAATTTAAAATCTTGGAAAACAACACCAATTTTTCTTCTTAATTTATATACTTTGGAATTTCTTAATTTACTAACATCAATTCCTCCTACTACAACTTTACCTCTAGTAGGTTTTTCTTCACGATATAACATTTTAATTAAAGTTGATTTTCCACTACCAGTAGAACCTATGACAAAAACAAATTCACCTTTATCAATAGTTAGGGAAACATCAGCGATGGCTGTTGTTCCATTTTTATAGGTCTTATACGCATTTTCAACTTTTATTAACTTCAATTTTACCACCTCTATTGTTAGTCCATTATAACATACTTTAAGATACTAATAAATGACAAAATTTTACAAAATTTTATTTTTCTTTCTTTTGCCACCATGAACTTCATAACAATCATGAATGACAAAAAAGGCATTTGGATCTATTTGTAAAACAATTTCTTTAAATAAATAATAATCTTTTGTTGGCACTACACACATTAACATATAACCTTTTTCTTTACTATATCCGCCTTCAGTTTCTAATAAAGTAACTCCAGTTTTCATAACTTTTAAAATATGTTCTTCAACTTTTTGATGTTCTTTAGTATAAATAAAGAATAATTTAGAATTTGATACACCTACTAAAATATTATCAACAATTTTAGTATATAAAAGTAAAATAATAATTGCATAAATAACGTTATTAATACCAAAAACAAAACCACCAAATAAAATAATTGTTCCATTTAAAATAACTAAACTTTTACTCTCTGGTAAATGAAAATATCTATTAATAATTTTCATTAAAATATCAGAACCACCAGTATTAAATCCCACTTTATAAATAATTCCATTAGCAAGGCCATATAATACTGAAGCAACAATAATTGTAATTAAAATATTATCAAAAGTTAAATAAGGTCTTAAAAAATTAGCAACAGGTGCCGTAAAACTAACCATAATAGGATAAAACATACTACCAATTATTGAAATTTTCGTATCTTCAAATCCTAAAAAGCAAAAACTTAAAATAATTAAAATAAAACTTGAAAAATATAAAAATAAATTAGGATTCCAACCAAATAATTTTTCAAATATAATAGCTAAACCAGAAGTCCCACCAATAACAAAATGATTAGGAAGTAAAAATAAATTATAATCTAACGCTAATATATATGTCCCAATTAAAATAATAAATAATCGTTTATAAAAATCTTTTTGTAAAATATAATCTTTTAATTTTGTTAAATCCATATTTATCAATCCTCGTATAATAATTTTAACATTTAAAATTATTCAATTCAACTTTAACTATAAATATTGGTTAAATTTAATTTTTTCTAAATAATTATTTTTTAAATTATAAGAATTTGCATGACTAACATGACCAATCCATGATTTCCAACTCTGTCTAACTGAAAAAAAATCAATTAAATTATTATCATACAAATAATTCCACTTCTTAATATTTTTTTTGATTTTTTTCTTGCATCTTTTTCTTATTAAAATGTGTGTTTCAAAAATTCTATATCCACAAAAATCTACACACATTTTATTTGGATAATATTTGCTCTTAACATTTAATTCTAACTCTAAATTATCTTTCAAAAATTTGCTAATAATGTTTAAATACTCTTTAGCTTCTTCTTTTGTAGGAACTATTAATAAAAAATCATCCATATATCTTACATAATATTTTACTCTTAATTTTTCCTTAATAAAATGATCTAATTCATTCAAATATATATTAGCAAAGAATTGACTAGTATAATTACCAATTGGAATTCCTTTCTTTTCATTGTTGTCAAAAATTAAAACTTTCGTAAAATTTAACAATTCTTTGTCTTTAATATTTTTTTTCAAAATATTAAACAAAATTTTTTTATCAATATTATAAAAATATTTTTTAACATCACACTTCAAAATATAATATTTACCATACTTTTTCTTCATTTGACGCATAAAATATTGCACTCTTTTCTTAGCTTCATGGCAACCCTTATTTTCTAAACATGCATAAGAATCATTAATAAACTTAGGCAAAAAATGAGGTTTAATAAATTCTTCAACATACCATTGGTGAACAATTCTATCAACATAAGGTAAAGATTTTATTAATCTTTCTTTAGGTTCATATACATAAAATTCACGATACTTTCCCATATGATAATTATTATTTTTAATTTTATAAATTAAATTTGATATATTACTTTCTAAATCCATTTCAAAACGAATTATTTCCGGGCGATTTCCCTTATTCTTTTTGGCTCTTTTATGGGCCTCAAGCAACTTTTCAAAAGTTAACTTACTTTGAAATGCTTTTTTTATAGTCTTGGGCATTTTTCATCCAACCTCCAAGCAAATTACCAATATTAGCTAATTTTCTACTCCAAGCTGCATAATTTTTAACACTTATATATTTTCGCTTATAAGAAATTCTAATAAACACTTTAAGCATTTTTAAATTAACATCTAATTTATTCAAATAATTAAACTTATCATCTTTTTTAAAAGCTTTATATGCTAAAATTATATACTTCATTCCATCATATGTATTATTTTTAATATTAGTTACCAAGGCAAATCTTTCACTCTTAGGATATTTCATTAAAATCATTTCCATATAATAAATAAGTTCCATATATTGTTTATATATTATTAAATCTTCAACACCATTCATAATAATTTATCCTTAATTTCATACAAAAGGGTTAAAGCTTTAAGAGGCGTAATATTATCTAAATCAGTATTCCTAAGTTTATTAATAATATTTTCGTTAATTGTAACATCAGTATCAGAAATAATTTTTACTTTTAAATTTTGATTATTAAAAACTCTCATATAATCATCCAAGCATTTTAAAGGAAATCCACATTTCTTAGCTTCATTACAAAATGTAGTTAATTTTAATGGAACATAATTATTAATTTTTTCAGCATCTTCACCAATAAAAATATAAAAATTGCCACATTTAAATAAATACATTGTATCTTTATCGTTTTTCTTTAAATCACAATACTTATTATATATTTTACTCATATTTTACCTCATCTTTAAAAAAATTATTAACATATGGAATATAAAAAACGTATAAAATGATATTCACCATTTTGTTACTAATCATTTTATACAAGTTCATGTGTTTTTTTGGAATATCCAAAAAGGAATTAGATTTCTATGAAAAACATTTTTTTAAAGTCCTTAAACTTTTACTTAAAATGAAGATTATACTTTTTTTAACATAGTCGGCGAGAACAAGCCGGAAACTGTTGTTGTTATTCGTATTGCCGTTCGCGTTATTGAAATTGAACATGCCAGCACCAGTGCCATTGGTGTAATTGCCACCACGTTTGACCCACGGATTGCCCGAATTGACAAGCCCCAAAATTTTTTACAACCTAATCCCTATCTTAATTTATACTCACAAAATTAAGACCAAATTTAATTAAACCCCATGCGCCCCACCTCTTAACAAGAGGAGGTGGGACCCATATATCTTATTATCAACGCTTAATCTTCCAAAAAGTCAGGGGGAAGGGGTAAACCCCTAATCGGCGAGAACAAGCCGGAAACTGAAGTGGTAATCCGTATCGCCGTACGCGTCATCGAAACCGAACATGCCAGCACCAGTGCCACTGGCGCAAACGCCACCACGGCC
>CANQSC010000058.1 GCA_947626445.1 uncultured Bacilli bacterium | reverse complement strand
ATATATAGTAGGAGGCTATGTATAAATATGAAACTAGAAAAATATGAAGATAAAAATAAGAAGAAAAGAAAAATAATTTTAATAAGTTTAGGAGTAATAGTATTAATAAGTGTATCATTAATATTATATAAAACCTTTGCAAGTTTTAGTGAAGAAGTAAGTTTTCCAATAATGAATGGCAAAGTAGATTATTTTGGTAATAGTGATGTTTATTTTGCCTTTTATAAAGGTGATCAACAACTAGAAGAAATGCCAAGTAAAGAAAATAGTGAAGGATTAGTATATATAGATGGCGAATGTGACAATGGAGCGAGTATAATTTGGGATAATGAAGCTTGGGGCCCAATGGTCAAAAATTTAACAAAAAGTAAAACAAAGTGTACCTTATATTTTAATGATAAATATATTGATCGAGAATTAAATGGAACAGATCCAGTATTAGGAAATAAATTAATACCAATAGTAATAAATGAAGAAAATGGTAAAGTAACAAGAGCAAGTGAAAAAGAGAAATGGTATGATTATAAAAACCAGAAGTGGGCCAATGCGGTTATTTTAAGAGATGGAAAAAGTGATCCCGGAGAAAACCAACCAATCGAAGAAAATGATATTGAAAGTTATTTTGTATGGATACCAAGATACAGGTATCAAATATTTGATGAAGGAAATTATAATGGCTTAACAACCAAAACAAATAAAGAACAAATAATAAATGTTGAGTTTGAAAGTAAAGATGAAGAAGTACAAAATGGAAGTAAAGAAGGAGAGTGGTTAACCCATCCAGCTTTTACCTCATTTAATACAAATGGCATATGGGTTGGAAAGTTTGAAACAGGCTATGATGGAGCAAGAAATACAGGGGATGCCCAAGTAAATCCAAGTGATGAAGCAACCTCAATTGAAGCAGCAAGCAAAGTCATAATCAAGCCAAATGTATATTCATGGCGAAGTATTCAAGTGGCAAAAGCATACACGGTTGGTTTACATTATGAAGAAGAATTAAATAGTCATCTGATGAAAAATAGTGAATGGGGAGCCGTAGCTTACTTACAACATAGTAAATATGGTAGCCATGAAAAAGTAAGAATTAATAATAATTCTAACTATTTAACCGGATATGCTGCAGTTCGTGAACCAACCACAGGATATACTGGAACAAATGAATTATGTAATGCTACTCCAGAAGCATGTAATGAATATGGAAGTGTATCTAAACCTGGAGAAGATGGAACATATAATACTAATTACTTTAATAAAGCAAGTGTAATTGCAAGTACAACAAATAATTATAGTGGAATATATGATATGAGTGGAGGAGCTTGGGAACATATGATGAGTGGTCTGGATGACAATAGTACGAGAGATGGAAAAACAGGTAAATTATCATCAGGTCGTCATAATATTTATAATTCAGGATTTATTGGGAAACTATCTTGCCCAAAATGTACTGATAATGGTGTAGAAGTAAACCATAATATATTAGAAGTAACAGAGGGAATAGACTTACCAACAGATGAAAAATATTATGATAAATATGATTATGGTACAAGTAATTCGACATATAATCGTGGATTTTTAGGAGATGCCACGAAAGAGATGGGGCCATTTCAATCTATTAAAAATGGAACGGTTGCAAGAACTGTTAACAGTTGGTATCGTGGAGAATCTTATATTGTTTGGAATGGTTCTCCATGGATTGTTCGTGGAGGTTCATATATATTTGGAAATGGATCAGATATATTTAGCTTTGCTAATGCACATGGTGGTATTAATGAGGATAGAGGTTTTCGTCTCGTTCTAACTATCTAATTTATTGCAAAAGTTCAATCATTGCGTGACCTTCTTTTTTATTGTATAATTATCTTGGTGATTATATGCTTTCATATGGTAAAAATATTTTATTTAGTACAGAACCAAAACTTATTAAAAAAGTTTACGTTAGTAAAACTCTAAAAGATAAAAGTGTAATTGAATATTTAGAAAAAAATCATCTACATTATGATTTATTACCAATGGAAGCAATTAATAAAAAATGTGATGGTAATCATCAAGGAATATTAATATTAAGAGATGATTATGAATATTCTTCTTTTGAAGAATTGTTAGACTTAGATTTTATTGTTATTTTAGATCATTTAGAAGATCCCCATAACTTTGGGGCAATCATTAGAACTTGTGAAGCTGCTGGGGTTAAAGGAATTATTATTCCCAAAGATCGAAGTGTAAGTGTAAATGATATTGTAATTAAAACTAGTGTTGGAACTACTGATTTAGTTAAAATATGTAAAGTAACTAATTTAGTAGATACTATTAATAAACTTAAGAGTTATAATTACTTTGTGTATGGTTCAATTATGTCAGGTGTTGATTATCGTGAGTGTAGTTATGCACCTAAAAAAGTTTTAATTATTGGTAATGAAGGTAAAGGAATTAGTCCACTTGTTTTAAAAAACTGTGATGAATTAGTTAAAATACCAATGAAAGGTCAAGTAAATAGTTTAAATGCTTCTGTAGCAGGAGCTTTGTTAATATATCAAATGGGGGATTTATGAGATACAATAATATTGAAGAAAAAGAATTATATAGTATGGTTTGTGAAAGTAATGAAGAAGTTCAAAATAAATTATATGATTATTGTGAACCACAAATTAAATACATGATTAAAAAATATTTAAATGCGGCTGTTAATTATGGAATAGATCCAAAAGACTTTGAACAAGAAGCCCTACTTGCCTATTCCAATGCAATTAAAACCTATGATGAAAAAAAAGATGCAGGCTTAAAAACTTTTGTTAGTTTATGTGTTGAAAGAAGATTAATTAAAGTTATTAATAGTGCTAAAAGATATAAAAATAAAATGAATAAAGATAATTTATCATTAGAGTATGAATATAATAATTCTGGGGTTCTTTTGAAAGATATTTTAGCCGATAATGATGCTGACCCATTAATTAAATTTAGTGAAGAAGAATATTTAAAACAAATAAAAATAAAAATAAAATATATTTTATCTGTTTTTGAATATCAAGTATATGAATATTTAATTGAAGGAATAAATTATTTAGAAATTGCTAAAATGCTTGACAAAAGTTCAAAACAAATTGATAATACAATACAAAGGATAAAGAAAAAAATTAAATTGATAGTAAAGGAAGATGAAAATGAAAGTCAAGATTAAAAAAATAATACCGTATATCTTATTAGTTTTAGCAATTATAATATTGGGAATTGTTATTTCAGTAGTATTACAGTTTAATTCTAGAGGAGAGAATATTGATTTAAGAGAACCAGGTAAGCCTATAGAAGAAAAAACTTATAATTTAGTAAATGATTCTTTAATGACGGAAGAAGAAATTAATAATATTATTGAAACTAAAAGAAATGATTTAATTAGCTTTTTTGACCCAATTAAATATTATAATCTTAGTGATATTGAACCATCTTATAGTAGTGAAGATAATGAAAAATATATGGTTTTAACTAATGAATTTACTGATAATTTACAAAAAATAGTTACAATAGATTTATATGATAAATTAACTGCTAATTTTGAAATCTTAAAAGAAGAAGAAAATACAACTTATTATAAAGTTTTAAAAGAAGAATTTACACCTTTACATTCCAATAGTGCAATTGCTATATTTAATTTTTTAGATAAAGAAATACATCCTACATATGCTAATGATGAAAAAATTGAAAGTATTGTTAGATTAAAAATATGTGATGACGTAGAATATAATATTTGTAGACGTGATGATGATTATAAATTTGTTTTAATAAATGAAGATAATAATTGGTTAATAGATGATATAGGATATAGTTTCAATGAATGATTTAAAGTTAAAAGATTTATTACCTATTGATATATGGATCAATATTGCAGAGTGTGTTCAAAAATTTAATATTTCTGGTGGTAATGAAAAAGAAAAAGAAAAAAATTATAATTCTTTAAATAAGTTTTTAAATCAAAGAGGATACAGTTTAAGTAAACAAGAAGGGCTAAGATTAATAAATGCTATTTATAATCTTAATTGTGATATTAATTATAAAAAAGCATATTTTTATGAGCAAATAATGGCTTTAAAAGATTTAAAAGTTAATAATGTATCTTTCAATAATAACTTAAAAAATATTATTAAATTAACTGATAAAAACAAGAAAAGTACTTTACAGAAAAGTGCATATACTGATGGAATATTTAATGTTAGAAAATGGGAAGATAATGGTTTTAAATATTATTCAATTCTTAATTTAGAAGATTATAATTATATTATTATTAAAACGATATTTATTGATGAAAATAGATTGGCTAATGTAGATGCTTATTTAAAAGATTTTAATGGTAATTATCCTGATAAAAAAGAAATTATAAGATTTAAACAAGCAAAATTATTAAAAATTAAAAAGAAATTATATAAAGAAAAATACGATTTATTCAATAGAGATGAAATAAGTTGTAAAAAAAATATGAATTTAAAATTAGGTAAAAAACAAAAAAATAATCAATATTATTATGAAAAATAAGATAATGATTATTTTTTTAAAAGTAAAAAAGTGGTCTAAAATTATTTCAATGCCTTGACATAGGGGGGGGGGTGTTATGTTAATATTTATATATAGTAGGAGGCTATGTATAAATATGAAACTAGAAAAATATGAAGATAAAAATAAGAAGAAAAGAAAAGTAATATTAGTAAGTATAGGAGTAATAGTATTAATAAGTGTATCATTAATACTATATAAAACTTTTGCAAGCTTTAGTGAAGAAGTAAGTTTTCCAATAATGAAAGGAAAAGTAGATTATTTTGGTAATAGTGATGTTTATTTTGCATTTTATAAAGGAAATGAATTATTAGAAAAAATGCCAAGTAAAGAAAATAATGAAGGATTAGTATATATAGATGGCGAATGTGATAATGGAGCAAGTATCGAATGGAATAAAGAAGAATGGGCACCATTAATCAAGAATTTAAGTAAAAGTAAAACAAAATGTACCTTATATTTTAATGATAAATATATAGATAGAGAATTAAATGGAGCAGATCCAGAATTAGGAAATAAATTAATACCAATAGTAATAAATGAAGAAAATGGTAAAGTAACAAGAGCAAGTGAAAAAGAGAAATGGTATGACTATGATAGTCAAAAATGGGCAAATGCCGTAATATTAAGAGAAGGAGTATCTGATCCCGGAGCAAACCAACCAATCGAAGAAAATGATATTGAAAGTTATTTTGTCTGGATACCAAGATATCGATATCAAATATTTGATGAAGGAAACTATAATGGGTTAACAACAAAAACAAATAAAGAACAAATAATTGATATTAAATTTGAAACAAAAGATGTAGAGCCTCAAAATGGAAGTAAAGAAGGACAATGGTTAACCCATCCAACCTTTACTGCTTTTGATACAAATGGTATATGGGTCGGCAAATTTGAAACAGGCTATGATGGAGCAGGAAGTACGAGAGCAGCAGAGGTAAATCCAAAAGATGAAGTATCCTCAATCGAAGCAGCAAATAAAGTCATAATCAAACCAAATGTATATTCATGGCGAAGTATCCAAGTAGCAAAAGCTTACACAGTTGGTTTACATTATGAGCAAGAATTAAATAGTCATATGATGAAAAACACAGAATGGGGAGCAGTAGCTTACTTACAACATAGTAAATATGGAAGCCATACAAGTGTAAGAATCAATAATAATAACAATTTTTTAACAGGATATGCTGCAGTTCGTGAACCAACCACAGGATATACAGCTACGAATGTACTTTGTAGTAATACTCCAGAAGCATGCAATGAATATGGAGGAGTATCCAAAGCAGGAGAAGATGGAACATATAATACAAATTATTTTAATAAAGCAAGTGTAGTAGCAAGTACAACAGGAAATTATAGTGGAATATATGATATGAGTGGAGGAGCTTGGGAATATATGATGAGTGGAATAGATGATAATTCAACAGGAGATGGAAAAACAGGTAAATTATCATCAGGTCGCCATAATATATATAACTCTGGATTTAAAGGAAAGCTAACATGTCCAGAATGTGATGGAGTAGAAGTAAATCATGATATTTCAGAATTAACTGAAGGAATAGACTTACCAACAGACGAAAGATATTATGACAAATATGATTATAGTACAAGTAATACAACCTATAGTCGAGGGTATTTAGGAGATGCCACAAAAGAAATGGGACCATTCCAAAGTATGAAGTATTTAACACAATCAAGATATGTAGGAAGTTGGTATAACGATGAAGCTTGGCTTGTCTATTCGGGCGTTCCGTGGGTCATGCGTGGTGGCTATTGCGCCGATGGCACTGGTGCTGGTGTGTTCGGTTTCGATTACGCGAACGGCTATACGGGTAGCAGCTACAGTTTCCGGCTTGTTCTAACTTTTTAAAAAAATAAATTATTAAACCAAATTTTTATATTATCGAATAGTTCTTTTAATGGTCCCATTAAGTTAACTGTGTCTAAAGAATAAATAGATGTAAAAATACATCAAAAACATAGTAATTAATATTAT
>CANQSC010000057.1 GCA_947626445.1 uncultured Bacilli bacterium | reverse complement strand
TTATCTTATTTCAACATTTTTCAACAACTTACTTCACATATTAAAAAAATCGGGAACTTTCAATTTTATTTTGTCAAGGTATTTTTTTTCTTTACATTAAATATCATTTTACTTATAATAATAAGCCGAAAGAAGGAAATACTTATGGAATATTATGATTTACCAATAGATGTTAAATTCTTAATAGAAAGTATTGATGAATGTATTAAAGAAAAAGATTATGAGAAAATGTATTTGTTTATTATTTACTATAGTGATATGATTCCATCTATTAATCGCGGTTTATATTTTGATATTGTTTTAAGTCATTTAAGTAAATTTATGAATAAAGATGATTTATGTGTAAAACTTGCCAATAATAATATTTATATTAATAAAAAATTATTAGAATTAAATAAATATTTATTAAAAAAAGCTAAACAAATTGAAGATGAATATGATGAAAAAAATGAAGAACTATTAATTTTAATTAAAAATTTTTGGTTGATAAGTTATTATGAAAATGATTGTGGACATGCAAATCTTAACGCCGAAAGAACTTATTATTATGATAAAAATAAACCCAAATTGAAGAATTATTTAAACAAAATGAAGAATTAAAATTAAGTATAAAGTAATTTTATCTAAGCCATAATATAAATGGTGAAGTTTTATGAAACAAAATTTATTTTTAGATGCAGCATTACCTTTAGAAAAAGATTATTTAATTGAAAGTAAAAAAGAAAAAAATGTTGTTATAAAACATTATTATGTTAAAGAAGAAAAAAATCATAAATTAAAACATGATAAAGGAGATTATTTTACAATCTCTTTTGATGATATTGTAATATATCAAGAGACAAATATTTTAGAAAAAGTTGTGAAGAAAATTTTAAAAATGTTTTTAAAAAAATATCATAAAGGTGGGACTATTTTAATTTTAGGTTTAGGTAATTCTAGTATTTTAGGAGATTCTTTTGGCGTGAAGTGTTTAAGTAAAATAATCGCGACTAATCATTATAATGATATCTATACAATTCCAAAAGTAGCTCTATTTTCACCAGAAACAACTAATAAAACGGGAATATCTTCTTTTAGACTTATTGAAAATGTCGTTAAAGATTTAAAACCCGATGTAATTATATTAATCGATTCTTTAGTAACTGAAAAAGCAAGTTTTATAAATCGAACTTTAGAAATAAATGATTGTGGAATTGTTTATGCTGATGCTTTGAAAGACAATAAATGTATTAATAAAAAAACTTTTGGCATACCAGTGTTAACAATTGGTTATCCAACCTTATGGAACTGTAAAAAAGCCTATTTTGCTAAATTAAATTTAGAAGAAGATTTAAAAATAATGAGTGATTTAATATCAAAAGTAATAAATCAAATAATAATGTCATAAAACGACATTTTTTTAATGTTTTATTTTATATAATACTAATGGTGAAGATTATGAAAAGATTTAAGAGTAAGAAAAAGAAGTCTTTTAAAATCAAAATATTAGTATTTATTATTCTTTTTAGTGTTAGTTTTTATTATGTATTCTCTTATTTTGTTGACCCAAGTATTTTATTAGAAAGTATAAAGAATCGTTATTTTAATAATAGTGATATTGTTACTTGGTATATTAATGATTTATTTGGCAGTGTTAAAGAAGATGAAGGAATAGGTAAAACTGAATATATACCAGATCCTAATCCAGATGAAAACAAACATGAGCCAATTATTTATTTATATAATACTCATCAAAGTGAAGAATATTATGTTGATTTATTAATGGAACATGATATTATGCCTAGTGTTATGACTTCTAGTTATATCTTAAGAGAAAAATTAAATAATTTAAAAATAAAGACGATGGTTGAAACTACTAATATTAAAAGTATCTTAGATAATAATGGTTGGAATTATACAAGAAGTTATGAAGCAAGTAGAATGTTATTAGAACAAGCTAAAATAAATAATCCAACTTTAAATGTTTTTATTGATTTACATCGTGATTCAATTCCTTATGAAAGTTCGACATTAAAAACTAATGACACATCTTATGCTAAAGCCTTATTTGTAATTGGAACTGAACATCAAAATTTTGAACAAAATAAAGAATTTGCTTTAAAAATTAGTAATGCCATGAATGAAAAAGTACCAGGTATTTCTAAAGGTATCTTAGAAAAAGGAGGTTCTGGTAATAATGGTATTTATAATCAAGATTTTGCTCCTCAAGCTATTTTAATTGAAATAGGTTCTTCATATAATTATATAACCGAAGTAAGTAAAACAATGGATGTTTTAGCAGAAAGTATTGCTTTGGTAGTAGGTGAGTAAATGGAAAAGAAAAAGAAACCTAATTGGTTTTTAAGAATCTTAGGAGTCTTATTTGTAATCTACATGTCTTTAACAATTGCTATTAATACGGGATATTATGAAGCAAAATTAAGTGAAAAAACAACTATAACCGAAGAAAATATGAAACAATTTGAAGAAGATGTTAAAAATGGTAAAGAAGTTGATATTAAAGATTATGTTACTGATAATTATGAAGATTATTCTAATAATACAAGTAAAGCAGGAGTTAAAGTATCTCATGCAGTTGAAAATTTTATGGCTAATGGCATTACCGATTTAATTAATGTTCTAAAAAAATTATTTACTTAAAGACCTATTTTTATGTATAATAAATCTTAGGTGAGTAAAAATGAATATTAAGCAAGAAAACATTAGAAACTTTTCAATTATTGCTCATATAGATCATGGTAAAAGTACTTTAGCTGACCGAATATTAGAAATTACTGGTTCAGTTAGCAAAAGAGAAATGAAAGAACAAATTTTAGATAGCATGGATTTAGAAAGAGAACGAGGCATTACCATTAAATTAAATGCCGTAGGATTAAATTATGTTTATCAAAATGAAGAATATTTATTAAATTTAATTGATACTCCAGGTCATGTCGATTTTTCTTATGAAGTTAGTCGTTCTTTAGCAGCTTGTGAAGGGGCTATTTTAGTAGTTGATGCAACCCAAGGAATCGAAGCCCAAACGCTAGCTAATTTATATTTAGCTTTAGCCAATGATTTAAAAATTATTCCTGTTATTAATAAAATAGATTTACCTAATGCTAATATTTTAAAAGTTAAAAATGAATTAATTAAAGTTTTAGGTTTTAAAGAAGAAGAAATTTTACTTTGTAGTGGTAAGACGGGTGAAGGGGTTAAAGAATTAATTGAAGAAATAATTAAAGTAGTACCCGCTCCTAAAGTAAAAAATAATGAACCATTAAAAGCTTTAATTTTTGATAGTTATTTTGACCCTTATAAAGGTGTAGTAGGTTTAATTAAAGTTGAAGAAGGAATGGTTAAATTAAAAGATGAGATTATGTTAATGGCTAGTAATAAATCTTTTATCGTAACAGAATTAGGTATTCATACACCTAAAGAAAAAACTTTAGATACTTTAAAAAGTGGGGAAGTAGGCTATATATGTGCTGCCATAAAAGATATTTCATCAATAGAAGTTGGAGATACAATTACCTTAAAAAATAATCCGGCTAAAGAAAGTATATCTGGCTATAAAAAAATGAAACCAATGGTTTATTCTGGTATTTTTCCTGTTGAGCCTAATAAATATGAAGCTTTAAAAGAAGCTTTTGAAAAATTAAAATTAAATGACGCTGCTTTAACTTATGAAATTGAAAGTAGTGATGCTCTAGGTTTTGGTTTTCGAGTTGGTTTTTTAGGCTTATTACACATGGATATTATTACAACTAGATTAGAAAGAGAATTTCAAATACCGGTTATTGTAACTAGTCCAAGTGTTATTTATAAAGTATTTTTAACTAATGGTGAAATAATAGAAATCGATAGTCCTAATAAAATGCCTGAACAAGTTAAAATAAAATATATTGAAGAGCCTTATATTTATACTAATATCATTGTTCCCCAAGAATATATTGGAGCTATTATGGAACTATGTCAAAATAAAAGAGGTATTTATAAAACCATGGAATACATTGATGAATCAAGAGTAAATATTCATTATGAATTACCATTATCCGAAATTGTTTATGATTTTTTTGATAAATTAAAAAGTAAAACTAAAGGCTATGCTTCATTTGATTATGAATTATGTGGCTATAAAGAAAGTAATTTAGTTAAAATGAACATTTTACTTAATGGGGAAATTGTTGATGCCTTATCAATAATTGTTCATAAAGATTTTGCTTATCAAAGAGGTCTTGCTATGACTAAAAAATTAAAAGAAGTAATTCCAAGGCAATTATTTCAAGTTCCTATTCAAGCTCAAGTAGGTTCTAAAGTAATTGCTAGAGAAAACATCAGTGCGATGCGCAAAAATGTGTTAGCTAAATGTTATGGTGGGGATATTACAAGAAAAAGAAAATTATTAGAAAAACAAAAAGAAGGTAAAAAGAAAATGAAGCAAATTGGAAGTGTTGAAGTTCCAAGTGAAGCCTTTTTAGCTATCTTAAGTGGAGAAGAAGAATAGATTTTTAAATTCTTCTTTTTTTTAAAATGCGTATTTTTACTAATTTCTAACGTATACTATTATTAACAAATTTTGATTTTTCTAAATTAAATTATCTATAATAGTCATTAAATTTTGATAAAAAAACAAAAAAAATGTTTTTTTTGCAAAATGTATGGTATAATTAACTTGAGATAAAGGAGGAGAAATTAATGAAATTATTAAAAATTGTTGCCAATAATTTTAAATTATGTGAAAAAAATTTTACTATTTCTTTCTTGCCAAAAGGAAATAAAACAACAGCTGATAAAGAATTTGAATTACAAAAAATAGATGATGATTTATATACTTTTAATACATTAGGAATCATTGGAAAAAATGCATCTGGAAAAACTACAGTAGTAGAACTATTATCAATAATATATGATATTTTTTCTTATTTTCGAATTAATAGTTCTAAGGATATTTTCAAATTTATTGAAAAAACTTTATCTTTAGATATTACATTTTATCATGAAGGAACAATTTACCGATATTTGACTGATTTAGAAAAAGATAGTAATTCAATTGATAATACTTCAATATTTTTTAAAAATGAAAAATTATATAAACGTGAATATAAAAAAGCTCATATAAGAGAATTATTTAATTATGATAAATTTGAAGAAGTTATACCAAATGTAAAATTACCAGAAGATACTTCAATGTTATATTTAATATTAAAAAATATTTCTCTTAGAGGTGTATATTGTTCAAGTGATGACTATATATATAAAAATTATGCAGAAGCCTTTAATATATATAAACTTTTAGATAATAATTTAAAAATTATAACTTCTTTATTAAAAATGTTTGATGAGCATTTAGATAATATTAAAATGATTAATGAAGATAAGTTTAAAATTATTTACACTGATTCTCGTTCTAAAGAAGTTTCTAACTCAGAATTATATAAAATATTATCAAGTGGAACTACTAAAGGATTTGGCTTATTTACTTTTGTAGTATACTCTTTAAGAACAGGTGCCGATTTAATAATTGATGAGATTGAAAATCATTTTCATAAAACAATAGTAGAAAATTTAATTAATTTATATAAAGATAAAACTGTAAATAAAAAGAATGCAACTTTAATTTTTACAACTCATTATTGTGAAATACTTGATTTATTTAATAGAACTGACAATATTTATATAAGTAAATATGATAAAGCAATTATTTTAGAAAATATGTATGCAAATTATAAATTTAGAACAGAATTGTCTAAAAGCAATAAATTTTATAATAATGAATTTAATACAAATGTAAGTTATGATGCCTTGATGAATTTTAAAAAGGAATTAATGTAATGAGAATATTATTAATGTGTGAGGGGCAAAATGAAGAAATAATATTAAACTATTTATTAAATGCTAATGCTTTAGCATTTTCAAAAGATGATTTAATTGGACGTAGACCTTATCCTATTAGACAATTAAATAATCCTCTTATCAAATCTGAATTAAAGCATTATGGTTTACCAGTTAAAGTATATAGAGTCGGTGATAAACAAAATGATAAATTAAAAATTCCAAAAGATCTAAAAGATATTATTTCTGATAAAGAAATTTATAAGTATTGCACAAAACCAGAATTTGAAATGCTTTTAATCTTAAATGAAGGTTTAGAAAAAGAATATGAAAAAGTAAAAAGTTTAGAATCACCTAAAATGTTTGCTAAAAAAAATATTAAATGTAATGGCCAAAAATATGATCAATCATCTGAATTTTTAAAAAATTATTATGGAGGAAAAAATGTCAAAAAATTAATTAATAATATAAAAAAATATAAAGCATATAAACGGCACCATAATAAAGATGAACTTTATTTATCGGATTTATTAAAATAGCTGAAATTTTAACATGTTAAGATTTTTTAGAAATGTCCCATTTTTAATATAAAAAATTTATTGATAGTTCCTCATTGACAATAGGAACCCAGTAACAATTCTAATATAAATTGTAATATCTTAAAATTAAGATATTACAACAAGTATGGCGAATTATTCCTGCCTATTATCAATGATTTGCCTATCAATAAATTCCTATTGTTATTTGGGACATTTTAAAAAAATCTTTATGTGACATTTTAAAAAAGCTTTAACAGCTGAAAGTTAGTGTAGAATAAGTGGGGAGATTAATCCCAAAAAAATAACACTTTATAAGATAATAAAATTATAAAAAAGAAAT
>CANQSC010000056.1 GCA_947626445.1 uncultured Bacilli bacterium | reverse complement strand
TTTTATATAGTATTAATGATACACTTATTAATACTATTGCTCCTATACTTACTAATATTACTTTTCTTTTCTTCTTATTTTTATCTTCATATTTTTCTAGTTTCATATTTATACATAGCCTCCTACTATATATAAATATTAACACTATACCCCCCCCCCTATGTCAAGAGGAAGCTGCTGAAAAAGTCCAAAAATTTCTAAAAATCAAAATTTCTATTTTTTTATCTCCCACTTAATATGCAAAAATGCACAAATTTTAAATGTTGTTCCCCATTTTTAATACATTTTTAATTAAAAATTTGGATTTGATTTTTCAAAATTTTAATTTTACAAAAAATGTACACTTTTTCAGCAGCCTCTGTCAAGAGATAGAATTTATTTTAAACCACAGTTATTATAATTCAAAAATTTAAAATAACAAAAGAATAACTAAAATGTGCAAATTAAAATAGAAATTTACACATTATTAATACAATATTTTTAAAAAGCTAGAACAAGCCGGAAACCGTTGTTGCTGTACGCCTCGCCGAGCGCGTTATTGAAAGCGAATAGGCCAGCACCAGTGCCATTGATGTAAGAGCCACCACGTAAGACCCACGGATTGCTCAAACTGACAAGCCCTGCTTCATCATTATCCCAACTGCCAACTTGTCTTGATTGTGTTAAATATTTCATACTTTGAAATGGCCCCATTTCTTTTGTTGCATCTCCTAAGATTCCTCTGTTATATGTTGAACTACTTGTACTATAATCATATTTATCATAATATCTTTCATCTGTTGGTAAGTCTATTCCTTCAGTTAATTCTGAAATATCATGATTTACTTCTACTCCATCACATTCTGGACATGTTAGCTTTCCTTTAAATCCAGAGTTATATATATTATGGCGACCTGATGATAATTTGCCAGTATGGCCATCTCCAGTTGAATTGTCATCTAATCCACTCATCATATGTTCCCATGCTCCTCCACTCATATCATAGATTCCACTATAATTTCCTGTGGTACTTGCTACTACACTTGCTTTATTAAAATAATTTGTATTATATGTTCCATCTTCTCCTGGTGATGTGACTCCTCCATATTCATTACATGCTTCTGGAGTATTACTACATAATTCATTTGTTCCTGTATATCCTATAGTTGGTTCTTGTCTTGCAGCATATCCTGTTAAATAATCGCTATTATTATTGATTCTCACACTTTCATGACTTCCATATTTGCTATGTTGTAAATAAGCTACCGCTCCCCACTCACTATTCTTCACCATATGACTATTTAATGTCGATTCATAATGTAAACCAACTGTGTAAGCTTTTGCTACTTGGATATATCTCCATGAATAGACATTTGGTTTAATAATCACTTTGTTTGCTGCTTCGATTGATGCTGCTTCATCTGTTGGATTTACTTCTGCTGCTCCAGTACTTTCTGCTCCATTATAGCCTGTTTCAAATTTACCGACCCATATGCCATTTGTATCAAATGATGTAAAGGCTGGATGCGTTAACCATTCTTTTTCACTTGTTCCATTTTTTGGTTCTTCATCTTTACTTTCAAATTCAATATTTATTATCTGTTCTTTTTCTTCTTTTGTTCCTAATCCTTCATAGTTTCCTTCATCAAAGATTTGATATCGATATCTTGGTATCCACACAAAATAACTTTCGATATCACTTTCTTCTATTGGCTGATTTGCTCCTGGGTCAGTCTTACCTTCTCTTAATATTACTGCATTTGCCCACTTCTGTTCACTATAACTATACCATTTTTCACTTTCATCTGCTCTTGTTACTGCTCCATCTTCTTCATTTATTTTTATTGGTATTAAATTACCATCTAATACTGGATCTGTTCCATGTAGTATACCCTCTGTATATGGCTTTTCTCCTATAACACTTTCTACTACTATCTTTGATTTATATATACTATTTTCTACTCCATCTTCTTTTGTTACATCTTCATCTATCCATATTCTTAATTCATATTTCTTTTCTTCATTTGGTTTTAGTTTTCCTCTTTTTATTTGTCTTCCTTCTTTAGCTCCATCTACTGTTAATTGTTCTTTTACTTCATATTCATTTAATAAAGTCCCTACTCCTTTATCTCCTTCTTCACTTAATGCTATTTTAATATATTCACTATTTATTGTTGTTTCACTTAACATTTCTAAACTTATTTTATAATCAGCATATTCTTCACAATTATTTTTGATACTAAATTTATATGGCTTACTTTTTAATCCTTCTTCATCTATTTTTGGAAATGTATTTTTTAAGCTTATATCATCTTCTTCATTTTCAATTGTTACATCTAAACATGATGTATTTACAACATTTTCTCCTGTTTGTTCTTTTGTTAATATCCATAATGAATAACTTGCTCCTATACCTATTACAAGTAAAATAATTACTATTAAAATCACATAAAATGTCTTTTTGTTCTTATTTTTTACCATAACAATTACTCCTTTATTAATATAACTATTATCTCTATCATCTATACTACTGTATAAATATTATATAACCAAATGGTTATATAATCAAACAAATTATATAACTTTTTTTACTAATTCGCTTATATATTCATGTCCTTTATAATTTAAATAATAATTATTTGGTAACATATAAAATTCTTTATGCGAAGTTATCATAGCAATATCAATATATTCTAAGTGATATTTATTAGCAATATTTTGTAATTCATTATTTATTTTTAAAATGTTATCTTTACTTAATTTAGATGTTTCATATAAACTAGTAATAATTACTTGATTATTTTTATTAATATTACGAATCATTTTAATAATTTTTTCCATATTAGATATATATTCTAAAATATTTTTATTCTTTAAAGTTTTAAGATTATTTAATTCATCCATTCCTAAACTAATAGTTATAATTTTAGCTTTACTAATAGCTTGTTGAATAGTTAAATTATTAGAAGCTATTTCGTTATTACTTATTTTATTTAATAAACTTTTACTAGTCTCATCAATACTAGCAAAATCAGAAATATACTCTCTCAATATCGTATTATCTTCAAAATAATCTTTTAAATAATCATTATAGCTATAACCTTTAACATTATAAGCTGTTAATCCTAAAGAAATTCCATCACCTAAAGCTAAAAAATTCATTTCTTCATGATAAGTTATTTTATATATTATAAAAGCCATTAAAATACCAATAAAAATAGTTAGGATGATTTGTTTTTTCATTACTATCACCTAACTAATTTTATGCTTTTATCTTAAATTAATTATCTTCAATAATTTCAATATCAGCTCCAACATTTTTCAATTTTAAAATAATGTCAGAATAACCTCTTAATATATATTCAGCATTTTTAATAGTTGTTTTACCACTAGCATTTAATCCCGCTAAAATAAGGGATGCTCCAGCTCTTAAATCAGTTGCTTTAATATTAGCTCCATTTAATTTAGTTTGACCAGTAATAATAGTAGTACTACCATTAATTTTAATCTTGGCATTCATTTTATTTAATTCAGAAACATGACCCATTCGACTAGAATAAATCGTTTCTTCAATAAAACTTGTTCCCCAACATTGAGTTAATAAAGTTGTCATTGGTTGAGCAAGATCAGTAGGAAACCCAGGATATGGTAAAGTTTTAATATTAATTGGTTTATAACTTGGTTTACAATTTACTTCTAAACCATTTTTTACTCTTAATATATTAACACCCATATCTTTTAATTTACTTAATAAAGCTTTTAAGTGTTCTTCAATTAAGTTATCAACAACAAAATTCTTACCTAACATAGCTCCAAGAATTAAATAAGTTCCAGCTTCAATCCGATCAGGAATAACTTCTACTATCGCATGATGAAGTTGTTTTACGCCTTCAATTTTAATACTACTAGTCCCAGCACCAGTTATTTTAGCTCCCATATTATTTAAAAACGTTGCCACATTAACAATTTCTGGTTCTTTAGCAGCATTGTTAATAATTGTTACCCCTTCAGCTTTTACAGCTGCTAACATAATATTAATTGTCGCCCCAACACTAGCAATATCCAAATATATTTCGGCTCCAACAAGTTTATTAGCCGTAATTAAAAAATAATTATCTTTAGTTTCAATCTTAGCTCCTAAACTTTCAAAGCCTTTAAAATGTAAATCAATCTTTCTTTCTCCAAAATCACATCCACCAGGAAAGGCTATCTCTACTTTTTTATTCTTGCCCAGTAAAGCTCCCATAAAATAATAAGAACCTCGTAATTTAGAGCATAATTCTTCCCCAATTAATTTATTTTCTAAATTACTAGCATCAACACTTATTTCATCTTCTTTATAGGTCGTTTTAACATTTAACAAATTTAATATATCAATTAAAGCATACGTATCTGAAATATTAGGTACATTATAGATAGTTGCTACTTCATCACATAAAATAGCTGCAGGCAAAAGAGCCACAGCACTATTCTTAGCACCAGATACGTGAATTGTTCCAGATAAGGTTTTTCCTCCATTAATGATAATCTTTTTCAAACAAAACACCCACCTTGCATATAATATACCAAATTTTACCCCATTTTTAAAGGTTTCTTTATTTATGTTGACACCAAATAGTAAAAGAAAAAGCATAATCTATAAATAGTTTATGCAAAAAAATTTAAAAATATATTATTTGTTATTTAACATATCATTTATAAAGTAAAAGCATTTCATTATGAATATCTTCTATATTTATATCATAATTATTTTCTCTAATACAATTATCTATTTTATTTTTTAGTTCTAGTACTGTTATTTCATCTGATGCTACATTTAATATAAATTCTTTTATCATTTTAATTATAAAACTTGGATGGCTATTACAATTTGATGCATAGTCTCTTAATATATTAATTATAGTTATATTTTCAGATATAACTGAGTCGTTTAATCCCTCAAAGTACATCGGTTCAGAGTTACTTCCTTCTGAAGCAATAAAGTATTTAGGACGATACGTTTTTATTTCAGACTGTCTAGATGTTGCAAATTTTTTATTAATTCTCATAAGATGTATCTATTTTGGCAATCGCGCCAAACCTTCCTTCTAAATATGCTTTATCTATTTTTCGGTCAAATCTTGCAACATCTTTAAATTCTTCAAGGGAAAAAATCTTCGATTCCCCTTTATCATTTTTTTCAGCAAACCAAATTTCATCTCTTCTAACTAAATCAAAATCTAAGGTTCTTAATTCATGAGTTGTTATAATTAATTGATTATTAGATTTAGACTTTAAAAATATTTTTAATAATCCAAAAACTAATAATGGATGTAGGCTACTATCTAATTCATCAATTAAAAACAACTTATCATTAGTTAATAAAATATCAATTAATTCTAAAACTCTAATAGTTCCATCGGATTCTTCATAAGCACCAAAAGAATTAGAATTATCTTTATGAATAAATTTTAAAGTGCAAACATCATATATGTTATTATCTTGCTTTTTTATTGTATATAAATCATTTTCAATTCTTAAAGTACATCTTATATTTTTATATTGTGATGAAAGAAGATCAATCTCATGTAATAAATTATTATAATCATTATCAGATAATTTTAATTTGATATTTTTAATATCACTTGTTTCAATATTATAATCTACAATATCAATATCTAAAGCTTTTAATATTTTTAAAATCTTTTCTTTACTTTTGATATAATCAATATCAAATAATTTATGAGTAGATGGTCTTATAATTATTGTATCATGCATAATAAATTTAAATACATTGTATATATCTGCAAAAAAAACATCATCATTTTCAGCCATAAATAGTCTTCTAGTCATTTCACTTAAAAATAACTCCTGATTATTTTTTTTCATTTCTTCTAAACAATTACTAAAATTTATATGTTTTTTATCTTTAATATCAGAAAAATAAGTTGCTTTCTTTATATCTCTTTCAAAAATTTTCTTTTCTTTCTTTTTAGTCATATCAATTAACCATTCAGACACTATTTCTTTATTAAAAATATTTATTTCAAAACCATATAAATATAATTTACCATTTAAAGCAAGTTCATATTCAAAATATGAATCATTTTTAGGATTACCACCAATTCCTCGATAATATTGATTATCAATCAAAGCAGATATACCTTTATTTATTAAGGTTTGAACTAAACTCATAGCTAATATTAAATTTGACTTGCCTGAACCATTAGCACCAAACATTCCTGAAAATTTTAATACTTTATGATTATTTATTTCAATTATGTGATTTTCATTATTTCGTACTTTACCAGCAAGCATTGAAAAATACTGTAAATCTTTAAAAGACCTAAAATTTTTAATTTTAAAACCAATTAACATATCAATTTCCTCCTTGTTTTATTTAATTAAATTCTATTTTTTCACATTTGTTAATATAAATATACACATTTTTTAATTTTTTATACCATTTTTTACGTTTTTTTCACATTTATATTTAAAAATGATAAAAAATAAATAACTTTTACATAGTTTATTAGATAATTTTTTAGGCAAAAGAAAAAAGCGATTTCTCGCTTTTATTAAGCATCAATTGATGATACTACACCAGCACCAACAGTACGTCCACCTTCACGAATTGAGAATTTAGTACCATTTTCAAGGGCAACAGGTGCGATTAATTCAACAGTCATGTCAACATTATCACCAGGCATAACCATTTCAGTACCTTCAGGTAACTCGATAACACCAGTTACATCTGTAGTACGGAAATAAAATTGTGGACGATAATTTGAGAAGAATGGAGTATGACGTCCGCCTTCTTCTTTAGTTAA
>CANQSC010000055.1 GCA_947626445.1 uncultured Bacilli bacterium | reverse complement strand
GTAGACGTAAGTGAGAATAACAATATGTCTTTTGAATAATTTCATCAGTAAAATTGTTCATAAGAGATAAATTTTTTTTACATATAAAAAAAATGAAAAAAATACTAAACAATAACTACATATGTTTTAGTACTATTCTCATTGTTTCATCATAAAAAATTTAACTTTCTAATCACATTTATGATATTTTCTAATTAAATCTGCTTCTTTTTTATAGCCCCTTTTTTCTAATTCTTTTACAAATACTGGCCATGGCGGAATATTACTTATATATGATTCTCCTGGACCATTATATGCTCCACCACTGGGGCCTGTATATAAGCCACCACCGGGACCTGTATATAAGCCACCGCCAGGACCTGTATATAAACCACCGCCAGGACCTGTATATAAGCCACCACCGGGACCTGTATATAAGCCACCGCCTGGTCCTGTATATAAGCCACCACCAGGACCTGTATATAAGCCACCGCCAGGACCTGTATATGCCCCACCACCAGGACCTGTATATAAGCCACCACCGGGACCTGTATATAAGCCACCACCGGGACCTGTATAATTGTTTCTAGGCCACTTATTAATTTTCATTAACTTCATCCTCCTTATTTATTTCTTTTTCATCTATTTCATCAACAAATAAATATTTATGTAATTCAATCATTGTATGAATTATTCTTTTTTCAATAAACATAATAAATGGAATTGGATCGTCTTCTAAATCTATTTTTGATAATGCATCATAATACTCTTTTCTACATTTTTGATCAATATAAATTGGTGGTATTTGTTTCTTACTTAAAAGCCAGTTCATTATGGCTCTTGATATTCGTCCATTACCATCTCTAAATGGATGAATAACAATAAATTTATATGTGAAATATGCTACTTGTTCTATATACTCTCCTATCTCATAGCGATCTATATTTTTTATAAAAAATTGTAATTCTTCATCAAGTGCATTAATTCTATCATTTATTTCATAATATGGGACTGGTTGTATAGTACCTCTTTTTAATAAAACTGTTTCATTTCTATATTTGCCATTATCATCAGGATATGGAACATATTTAAATAATAACGAATGTAATTGCCCACAATTTTTTAAAGAAATGTCATCTTTTGTATTAATTACATATTGCTGTAGCTCTAAATTACCAAGTGTCATTACAATTTCTTCTTTATCACTTTTAAAAAATTGACTATTAGAACCATTAAAATTTAAATCAGCAAGTATGTAATTAAGTTGCTTTCTATCAATTATTATGCCTTCAAGTTTATTATCATTATAAATATAATTTTGTAAAAACTTTTGACCAGTGTATTTATTAATATCTGTCATTACAAAACCCATTGAGCTTACAATATTTGATAACAATGTACTATCAATTTTATTTTCTATTAATTCTTGTCTTTTTGATGAAACACCATATTCTCTCATTCTTTGTCTTAATGAATCAGAAGAAATATCACCATCTATTAAATTTAGACCATAAGCAATTCTATTCAAACATGAATAAAAGCTAACACCAAAATATTCAGCTATAATTGTAATGCTCTCAAATTCAATAAATCCATTTTTATTTTTGTATTGTTCACATACGAGCCTAAGCTCATCGGTAGGCATAAGTAAATAACCAGCAAAATCGTTTGCATATTTTTCAATTTTTTTATTTGACTTTTTTAAACATTCAATATAGTCAGTTGTTCCAAGTTCTTTATTCAAGTCTTTTATAAAGTGACAGTATTCATGCGCTGCAGTAAATCTTTGCCTTTGCAAACCATTATTTAAGTTAATACCTACAATTGTACAATTATCTTCATCATTAATAATTATGCCATCTAAATTTTCAAAATTTTTTAATACAACATATATACCAGCATTATTAAGGATTTTAAATGGATCTATTGGAAAAGTTAATTTTCCGCTTTTTCTTAGTTTTTCTAATTCACTTTTTGCTAATTCTTCTGGAGTCATATTAGTTATCCTTATTTTGCAACTTTAGAATATTTTTATATTCAATTAGACTAATAATTTCTTTTTTATCCTTTTCACTTAATTCATTAAAACCTCTTGCAAAAGCAACATTACTACTGTTTATAATATGTTCTTCAGCTATTAATTCATCCATGCTTATATTATATAATTTTGAAAAACTCATTAATTCTTGCAAATCAATTTTGCGATCCCCTTTTTCAATTCTTAATATCGCATCTCTGCCTACTCCTAAAATATTGGCAACTTGTTCTTGAGTTAATCCTATATATTTTCTAAGTTTTCTTAATCTTTCTCCTATTTTTTTATAATTTAACTCCTTCATATACATCATCTCCACGCATAATTTATATATGTATTATATGCAGAAAATGTTGAAAAAGTCAACATTTTCTGCATTAATTAAAATAAATTATTATTTGCACGTCTAAATAAATTATTCACTTGCAATTTTAAGTAAATAGTCTCCTATTATATAATGCCTATTAATCTTCATAGATACGTTAGATATCGGATCCTATGCCAAAAAAGAATAATATTTTAGCCACTTTTTATAATTTATAAAACTATTTACTTTTTTTAAAATTAAAATATTTACTAACGTGATATAATTAAATGGTGATAAGAATGAAGTCAAAAGTTGTAAAAAGAATTTTATATTTTTGTGAAGTAAAAAATTTAACTATTGAACAATTAGCTATTAGTTGTAATTTAGATTTAAAAAAGTTAAATAACATTTTATTTGGCAAAAATAAAACCATTAGGATTGATACTTTACTTATCATCTGTAATGGTTTAAATATTAGTTTAGTTGAATTTTTTGATAGTGATTTATTTTCATAATTATTTATTTTTAACTATTAAATAACTTTATTACCCTAACTTTTTTTCTTTTATTAAAGCAATAGTCTTATTATCAAATTCGCCATTGTAATATTTATCAATTACTTTTTTAAAAATTAAAATACTTTCATCAGCATAATTAAATAAGGTCATACATGATTTTACTTTTAAATCATCAGGATATCCAAGAATTTCTGTTGGATTATTAGAATCTAAATTTAATAAAGCGGTGGTAATTTCTAGTAAATTATTTCTTAAATACTCATTTTGTAAATATGCTTTTGCTTCTTCTAAATCATCGATACCATAATAATATGAGATTTCGCTATAACCTAAACCTCTAATTTGAGGGAAAATATACCAAATCCAATGAGTAAGTTTTTTACAATTTTTTATTTCTTTTAATGCTCGTTCATAATCTTGTTTTTGAGCTTTAATAAATCTTTCTAAATTATCCATAATAGATCCTTTCTATATAATAAAAACCCTTATTTAAAGGGCTAATAAACTAAATGGTCGAGAAGACAGGATTTGAACCTGCAACCCCTACATCCCAAATGTAGTGCACTACCAAATTGTGCTACTTCTCGAATTGCTAATAATAGTATATCATAAAAAATATTTTTTGTGCATAAATTAAATGGTGCACCCAAAGGGGACTATTTTAATCAATTTATAATCATTACTATTAAGAACATTGCCTTTAAATAAAGGATTTTGTTAATAAAACTAATGATAATAAATACCTATAAATTTATAAAATAGTCGGAAAATAGTCGGCCATATAAATTTAATGCAATATTAATTTATCAAAAAAAACGTATAATTTCAATAAAAATAATAATATTTTTTTAAATTTCTTAAGGAACTAATAAAAACACATTTGAATTAAATATCAAAAAAAATTTTAGATATTTTTTTTAGGCAAATAAAAAATAAGGATAACCTCTATAATGAAGTTATCCTTTATTTTATTCTATTACAATTTGGAATTTAGTAACATTTACACCATAAACGCCTGCGTAACCATCTTGTCCATTAGTTGTTTCAGTATCTTTTTGAAATGAATAATTATTTACTTTGTATTTTGCTTTCTTAAACGGTCTTATATCACTTGGTGTATAGTAATAAACTTGAATTGCATCAATTTCACAGCCATTACCTGCGTATCCGTTTTTAATATCGTTTATGTTATATCCTGTTACATATGGTAACCAATTACCACCTCTAACATGAACTCTATATTTAATAGAGCCTTTGTCTACTTTAATAGCAACATCAGTAACAGGGCTATTTTCATATCCAGCATAGTCAGTTAAGTTTTTAACTTCAGCTAACCAGCCATGTTTTTTTGTTTTAACTCGATATGTAACGTTTACAGTCTTGCTACTTGGTTGTGGTGTTGGTGTGGGTGTAGGCTGTGGAATACTACCACCATTATTAATTTTATTTGCTTCTGAAATAATATAATCTAATTTTGATAGCAAATAATCCCCTGGACAAGTTGTTGCTGCATACATTCTATGCCAAACTAAAGTTTTTCCTTTAACTAAAGTAATATTATTTCTTTTAGCAATATCAGCCACTAATTTAATTAATGATTTTAATGTTACATCTGATACAGGCCAATTACCACCAGTTTGAGAATTTGATGTTTCAATTGTTACTGATTTACAATTACTATCCCAGTTTGAATTTGCCCATGCTGTATCACTTTCATCTACGTATTGACCTATTTCACCATTTTTTCCAACTCCATAATGTGTAGAAGCTCCTCTATTAACTTGTTTAAAAATATTACCGCATTGCTCTGCTTTTAAAACACCAGCCATATGATGAATAGCTATCATTTCTATCTTTCTTCCACTTCTTCCTTTTGTATAATTAGAAGTGCTTGCTGGAACTTTTACTGTTGCTAAACTTGAATTACTCATTAGATTCCACCTCCAAAACTTCTGTTTCATCACCTTTACCATTTGAAAATTCTTTTTCTTGTTCTTCTGTAAGTTCAATTTCTTCTGTTTCTATATTTTTAATTTCTTCCATTATTAATTACCTTCTTTCTTAAATATTTTTGTTAAATCTGCTATTCCTCCAGCACTCATTGTTGCTATTAAGCACAAAAAAACTGATTTCATTAAATCAGGTTCTATTTTTGTAAAATAACAAATTATACCAGCTACTATGCCTATGCCGACATTTTGTATTGGAATAAATTTATTTGGCAAATCATCAACAAATAACTTGTTAATTGCTCCAAATATATATGCCACTATTCCAACAACAATAATATAAGTAATTTCCATTATTCATCACCTCCTTCCACCATTGCTAATGTCTCATCTTGAAGTATTACGTTCTCACATAATTTCTTGGTATAAGAGTCATAGCCTGCTGATAAATACATATCACAAACTTCTGCTCTTTCTACTTTTGGTATTTCTTTATTCCAAATTATTGATTTTTCTGATAATCGCATTGCATTATCTAATTTTTCATTTTGGTCATCGAATTCTTTTATAATTCTATTAAAGTATCCAAAACAACCACCAATAAAAGTTATAATTGCTATTATCGTACATATTTGTTTCCAATATTTTTCTAACTTTTCTATAATAATTACCTTCTTTCTATTCGATTTTCCTTTAACTTATATTATCACTATTGCTGATATTTTAAGCTTCTTTTATCCATACATAAACTCCTAAATAATATGGATAATAAGCTTGCCCACCGCCAGTATTTCCTGAAATTAAATCATTAAATCCTTTCATTCTTTCTCCATATTCAGTAATATCTATATTACCTCCTGAACCAATCCATTTAACGATTGAAGTCTTTTTATCTGTTACTAATTCATGATTATGACTTGGTATGCTATTAATAGGGATTTTATGTTCTTTTGAGGTACCAGCACTTTTACCGGCATTTGAAGTGACTATTTTTAAATAAGCATCATCTGTAAGTTTTCTCCAAGTACCACCAAATCTTGAACTAGGATTTTCATCATTAGTTGTCATAAACAAATCTCCGACTTTATAAATATTACTAATTATATTTTCTATTCTATTTTCCAAATCGTTCATATTTTCTTTATTTGCAACGGAATTTGTATTATTAGCTTCATCTTCCCCTACGTTATACCATATTTTTTTATTAAATATAGCCATATATTCGGCTCAATATTTGTTGCCACTATTCAGATGATAAATAAACTGCATACCCATATAATTCATGACCTGATGAACCTTGATTAAATGTACTATAATGTGTTTCAAGATTTCCTGAAGTTGTAAGTCTAAGTCTACAAGATGTGCCATCATTATTAAATAACATGAAATAAAACACTTCTTGAGGTTTTGGTAATCCTGTTATAATTGGAATATGATTTTCAGTTATATCTTTTGCAAATACTAAATCATTTAAAGCAATAATAACTAAATTTCCGATTTTTAAATATTGGCAAGTACCCGTACTAAAATATCCTGAAAGCATTGTAGCATTTTTATATGTCAAATTAAGACCATCACCATTTTTATTAAGTAAATTAGAGATTGTACTATTAAAATCCTTTTTGCTAACCAAATTAGAAACATTGGTGCTCATTTCTTGATTAATAGCATTTGCTACATTATATATTCTGTTTTCTAAATCATTCATATTTGCTTTATTTATTACAGAATTATCATCAGTCGCTCCACTTTCTCCAGCACTTAACCAATTTTTTTTATTAAAATCTGCCATTTTTTAGGCTATTTAGTAAATTTACTCTTCTTATTTAAATGTAAGTCCTAAATCTGGAATAGATAATTCTACTGGAACATTATTTTTATATTGAGTTTTTGCTTCATTAAAAGTTAAACTAAAAATTATTATATTTTTTCCTCTAATTGAACAAGTCAATGTACCTAATTTAGTAAGGTCTTCGGCATTACCACCTTCTCCAGTTAAATAAGCTCCATCAGGATGTCTTATAACTGCTTTAATATGATTAACTGTTGCTGAATTTATATTATTTAATTTTTTGTCAGTTATAAGTGTCCATCTAACATTACTTTGACCGCCAGTTAAAAAACCCGAACAAATTATTTCTACATTTATAACATAAGTATCACCTGCTTTATAATATAATTCTTTATCAATATTTTCTTTTGTTGTTGTTTCTAATGTTTTTATTGAACTTTGCAATTTGCTTTCAGATGTACTTATTGCTGTTTTTAAATTATTAATTGCTTGTTCTATTCTATTTTCTAAGTCATTCATATTTTCTTTATTTAATACTGAATTATTCGCATTAGCACCTTCGTCACCAGTATTTAACCAATTCTTTTGGGTAAACTCAGCCATTTATATCAC
>CANQSC010000054.1 GCA_947626445.1 uncultured Bacilli bacterium | reverse complement strand
TATTCGGTAAGTGGAAATATGGATAAGTTTGTTAAAAAAATGAATGAAAAAGCTTATGAACTTAAAATGACTAATACGAATTTTATAAATAATCATGGTTTAGAAAATGATGAAGGATATGGTAATACATCTACGGCTTATGATATGGCTTTATTAATGAAGTATGCTCTTCATAATGAAACTTTTAAAGAAATAATAGGTACGGAAAAGTATACAACTAAAACAGAAGGGAAAAGTTATGTATGGAAAAATAAAAACAAATTATTATCTTCTTATGATAAGTTGATTGGTGGTAAAACTGGGTTTACCAAAAAAGCTCGAAGAACTTTAGTGACGGCAGCATCTGATAATGGCAGAACTAGTATTGTGGTTACTTTAAATGATGGTAATGATTTTGCAGACCACAAGGAATTACATGAAAAAGTTTTTAGTAAATATGAAAGAGTATTACTCTTAGATAAGAATCAAAAAATTGAAAATAAATATTATTTACAAGAAGATTTTTATGCTCTTTTAATGGAAGATGAACAACAAAAAGTTAAGATTAATTATGAAATAAATAATCCTAATAGTAATGAAGTAGGAGTTGCTAGTGTTTATTTAAATGATGATTTATTAGGAAGTTTAAAAATATATAAAGAAAGTGTTGAAGAAAAAAATGAGGAAAATAAAAAAGAAAACTTTTTAGTTAGATTTATAAGGTGGTTATTTAAATGGTAAATATTATTTGGATTGGTTTTATTTTAATTGGCTCTTTTTATATGATTTTAACTGGTAATTCGGCTAGTTTAAATGACCAGATTTTAAAAGGTGGAATAGATGGTATTAAACTATTATGGGAGATGTTACCTTTATTAGTTTTATGGTCAGGTATTATGCAGATTGCTGAAGATTCAGGACTTTTAGCTAAGTTTTCTTCTTTAGTAAAACCATTGCTATCTAAATTATTTCCGTCATTAAAGCCAGACCATCCAGCTTTAGGATATATTGCTTCTAATATTGCGGCTAATGCTTTAGGTCTTGGCAGTGCAGCAACACCTTTTGGCCTTAAAGCCATGGAATGTTTACAAAAAGATAATCCTAATAAAGATACGGCAACAGAGGGTATGGTAACTTTTTTAGTTTTAAATACAGCTGGTGTAACTATTATTCCGACAACTGTTATTGCGATGCGCCTAATGTATCAAAGTGCTAATCCATCCGAGATTATTATTACAAGTATTCTAGCAACTTTATGTTCTAGTATTGCGGGGCTTACTTTTGATTATTTTAAAAGGAGAAAAAAATTATGAGTCAAATATCTACTTATATTGTTCCAGCTTTTGTTTTATTTATTTTAATTTATGCAATTAAACGGAAGACTAATATTTATGATTCTTTTTTAGTTGGGGCTAAAGATGGTATTTTAACTACTTTTCATATTGCCCCAGCTGTTATTGCCATGGTTTTTGCGATTAATCTCTTTTTAAATTCCCATTTTTTAGAATTTGTGTTTTCTTTCTTAAGTCCGTTTTTAAATCATGTTGGAATACCGATTAGTATTTTACCGATGGCTTTTATAAGACCAATTTCTGGGACAGCAACTCTTGCTATTATGAACAATATTTTTTCCATTTATGGCCCTGATTCTTTTATTGGTCGTCTTGCTTCAACGCTTCAAGGATGTACTGATACTACAATTTATGTTTTAGCTCTTTATTTTGGCTCAATTAAAGTAACTAAGACAGGTCATGCTTTATCGGCTGGTTTATTTGCTGATTTAGTAGGGATAATTATGGCTTTTATTATTACTTTTATCTTTTTTGGGAATTAAAAAAAGGTGGTTGATATTTATAAAAAAAACGTGTATAATTGATTTTATAAAAATAGATTGGGGTAATTAGTATGAATATTGATAATTTAAATCCAGAAAATAATAATCAAAATAATTTGAATTCAGGAATTAATCCACCGGAACCAAATATTGCGCCTGCAGAACCAAATTTTGGAACACCACCAATTAGTCCTGAACCTACACCAGGTGTGCCACCAGTAAGTCCTAGTCCAATGCCAGGACCTGCTCCAGTGCCTCCCGTAAATCCTGAACCTGTACCAGGACCAGCGCCTGTGCCACCAGTAAGTCCTCAAACAATGAGTTCTATTAATTTAGCACCCGAGGGTGTAGCAAGTAATACACCGGTTATTGACCCACCAAGTCCTTTAATGGGTTCAACCTTAACTGCTAATACTCCATTAACTAATGAACAACAAATGAATAATGCTCCAGTTAATGATCAAAATATTAATCCGGCTAATAATATGATATCCGAAAATCCAGCAACCTTTGGTGGGGTACCGACTCCTCAAGCTCCAGTAATGGATAATATGATACCTAATAAGCCTCCTAAGAAAAAAGGAGCTAAAAAATCAATAATTATTATTTTAATATTTATATTAATCTTAGGAATAGGAGCTGGCGTATATTACTTCTTAAATGTTGCTAATGTTTCAGCGCCTATTAGTAGTATATCTATTGTTCCTACTCTTACTGAATGGGAATTAGGTGAAAAACTTTCTAAAAATGCTAGTGATTATGCAACCATTAGTGGGGTAGATGCTAGTTCATGTACAGTAAATACTGATGCTGTCAATATTAATACCCCAAATACATATACATATACTATTACATGTCCAGGAACAGATGCAAAATCATCTGATTTAAAAGTAAGAGATACTAAAGGACCAGAAGTGGTTTTAAAAGAATTAACAGTTAAACCTGGTAGTGAAATTGAAATTAATGATTTTATTTCTAAATGTGAAGATCCTTCAATATCTAATGAATGTGATATTACCATTAAAGATGATACGATTGATTTAAATGAATTAGTAACCAATGTTGGTACTTATACTATTCCTTTAAGTGTTAAAGATGATTTTAATAACGAGACAGAAATTGAAGCAACTTTAATTGTTGATGAAAATGCCCCATCTCAATTCTTAAGTTGTGAACTTGCTGAACCATTAGAAACAACTACTAATGCAGTAGTATCAGAAAATTATGAATATGGTTTAAATGATAATAATGAAATTGTTACGGTTAAAAGAAAAATATCTTATAAATTCAAAAAGCAAGAAGATTATGAACAAGCTAAAAATGATTATAATAGTAATTCAACTATTGATGAATTAACTGGAAAAGCAAGTTTTGATGATAAAAAATATATTATAAATTTAGATATTGATGTTTCTGCTAGTGATATCAAAAGTTCATTAAAAGCTGATATTGATTTAAAAACTTATGAAGATATAACCTTATATCATGAAAATGCTGGAGATTTTTGTAGTTTGCCTTAAGGCAAGCTTTTTTCTTGCTTGCATAAATTAATATAGGTGATCTTTTTTGAAAAAAATTAAAATTATTGTTTATGCAATATGTAAAAATGAAGAAAAATTTGTTAAACGTTGGGTTAAAAGTATGCAAGAAGCTGATGAAATATATGTTTTAGATACTGGTTCTACTGATGATACGGTTAAATTATTAAAAAAATATGGAGTTAAAGTTAAAAGAAAAATAATTAAACCTTGGCGTTTTGATGTGGCTCGTAATGAATCGCTTAAAATGCTCCCTAAAGATGCAGATATATGTGCTTGTATTGATTTAGATGAAGTGTTTGAAAAGGGTTGGCGAGAAAAGTTAGAAAAAAAGTATTGTGAAGGTAATAATATTAGATATCGTTATACTTATAATTGGAAGTTAGATAAAAATAATAAACCTTTAGTTAGTTTTAGAGAAGATAAAATTCATTCTTTAAATTCATATTATTGGAGTCATCCTGTTCATGAAGTTTTAACTACTAAAGAAAAAGAAACTTATATTGATACTGATATTGTTTTAAATCATTATCCGGATTCAAATAAATCAAGGGGAAGTTATTTACCACTTTTAGAATTAAGTGTTAAAGAAAGTCCTTTAGATGACCGTAATTTACATTATTTAGGAAGAGAATATATGTTTTATAAAATGAATGATAAAGCTATTGATACTTTTCATAAACATTTAGATTGTATAAATGCAACTTGGAAAGATGAAAGATGTGCATCAATGCGTTTTATGGCTCGTTGTTATTTAAATAAAAACTATATCCCAGAAAGTATGTTTTGGTATAAAAATGCCATAGCAGAAGCACCTTATTTAAGAGAAAGTTATATTGAATTAGCTAGTCTTTATGAATATTTAAATTTATATGATGAAGCTTATGATTGTTTAAATGAAGCTTTAAAAATTAAAGAAAAAAGCAATTCTTATATTAATGAAGAATTTGCTTGGAATGATACTATTTATGATTTACTTAGTTTAGCGTGTTTTTATACTAAAAAATATGATGAAGCCATTAAATATCTTAAAGAAGCTCTTAAAATAAATCCTAAAAATAAACGTTATCAAGAAAATTTAAAAATTATGGAGTCGGTTGAATTAACTTCGCATGAATAACTAATCTGGCATTATTACCTGTACAAGTTGATAAAGTAAGAATTTTATCTTTAGCCGTTACTTCTTGCTCGTAATCTTTCTTGCTTCTTCCTTTAACCATATTTATATAATCCATTTTATCATTATCATCATCAAATGAGACTCTTAGATAATCGCTTGTTTTAGGAATTGTATAAATAGAAAATATTTGCCAATTCATGGTTTCATAAGCGGTATTAAAAGATATTACTAAGTTAGTGGGGTCTTCTTGCCAACTCGAATTTAATACTCGATGTAGAGTTCCAAACATGACTCCACTATAATACATATTATGACCATATATAATGGTATTATCATTTAAAGAAGTAACGGAATTACGAAAATCCATATAAATCCAACCATTTTGGTCATATTCTTTATATAAATTATGTTCTAAATAATAAACATTATCAGTTCCTAAAACAACGGGATAATCAACATTAGTATTATTAACTTTTAAATAACCTACCACATCAGGATTAATACTTGTTAAAGCATCAATATAACGGTTTTTTATTTGCAAACCAGATTCTTTTTCCACATCTTCAGGTTCTTCTACTATTTCATCGGCCTTACTAATGGTGTTATTAACATCTTCTTGGATTTGACTAACTTCTTGCATGGAAACATAATTTCTTACAAAAACATAACCAAAAGAACCAACAACAATACTAATTAAAATTAAACCACATACTTTTAAAGTATTTAAACTAATCTGTTTAAATAAATTACGATTTAAATATTCTTCTGAATAATTTAATTCAATAATAATTTTTTTCTTTTTATTTTGACGATTTAATTCTCTTAAATATAAAATATCTCTAGGTTCTAAAATATCTTGATATAGTTCAATATAAATATTTTTATAACGATATTCTTTTAAAGAAGAAATAACAAATTCTAAATCTTTTCTATTTAAAATTTTAAATTTAACAACTTTTAAATAATGATTAATAGATAAGAATGTTTTAAAATCATTTTGGTCTTCTTCACTCATTGGGGTAAATATTTCAATTTCTTTTTTATAAAATATAGTTGTATAATCCGTAATATGATTTCTTTGCATAAAAGGTGAAATATAAAAAACTTCACTTTTAGTAAATACCGTAATATGATGTTTATCTAATAATTCTAACATATAATTAGGAATTGCATAACATTCTAACTTTTTAGCGGTTTTAAAAGCAATTAATTCTTCACATAAAGCATAACTAATATTTTCTTCTTTTTTAATTCTTATTTTTTCAATTAATTTTATTCCTTTAAAATACTTTAACATAAAACAGGCTATCTCACAGTTTTGAAAAGTTAAAGTATTTATTTTATTCATGTCACATAATTCTTTAAAAAAAGGCATGACGATTTGACTATTATCTAAAATATAATCATCAGAAAAGATAAGTTCACTATCACTAATAATGTTGGTATTCATTAAATCTTCTCTAACGTTTTTAGTATGTTGGTAAGAAAAAAATAAAGAATTTGCTTGTAATCTAATAATAATTTTCTTCATTTTTTTCACCACATTTCTATTCTTACACTATATTATCATATTTTGTCATAATTTGCACTTAATATTCTTGTCAAAATTTTACATTTTTAACTAAAAAAAATAAAAAGATGTAGAATTATGGTATTTTTATGATATAATTAGGACATAATAAGGAGGAGAAGAGAGGTAATTATGAAGAAATTATTAGGATTAAGTGTAATTGCATTATTAATTAGTATTGTTTTACCAGTAAATGTTAATGCTACGGAAATTTTTGCAGCTAGTAAGCCAAGTATGACTGAAACTACTGAAGGTGGAAAAACTTTTGCTTTAAAACAAGAAGGAGAAAAACCTACTTTATATCTTGGTGTTAATGTAACTGAAGGCACTTTTACTGAATATAAAGCTCATATCGAGTTAGAAAATTCAAGTTTCACATTTAGTGGGTTAAGATCTGATTATAAACCAACAACTGGTTGGACTGGAACTGTAACTAAAAGTGCGACTGGCAATGGAATTGATGTTGATTTAACTAATAGTACTGGTTATCCTGCTGATACTCGTAAAATTGTAGTATCTATTACTTTAGATGTTGCAGATGGGGTTCCTTCTACTGATACTTGTAAAATTACTTTAAGATCAACAGAAACTCCTGAAAATCCTAAATGTCAAATTGTTGATGGTGTTTATTATGATGCTAATGGAAACGAAGTAAGTGAAGAAGCTTATAATGAAGCATGTGCTCCTGCTGAAAATCCTCAAACAGGAAGTTTCTTACCATATACACTTATAATTATTGGTTTAGCATTAGCTGGTTGGTTATATTACGTAACTAAGAAAAATAATAAAATATATCAAGTTTAATAGGTAGTTGCGACTACCTTTTTTCATTTTTAACTTGACATATTTAAAATAATGATTATAATAGCTGAATGTTTAAAGGAGTTGAAATTTAGATGAAGAAAATTATAGGATTAATTCTAATAGCCTTGTTTAGTTGTACCTTAACTGTTAAAGCAGAAGGAAAAGATATGGCTTCTGTTGTAATTGGCACCTATGATAGTGTAACTGCAAATATGTCTTGTACTAATGATAAAGGAGAAGTTGGGAAAACTTATACACCAGATGGAACTTTATTAGCTTTAGAAGATTGTGTTGTATCTATTATTTTACAAGATAATGAAAGTACTTCTGAACCTGTAGCAGATTTAGTTGAAATTACTAAATTAGATGGTAAATTAAAAGATTTAGTAAATACAACATATTATGATTCTAAAGCAATGAATGGATGGGAATATACTTTAGAAGGCGATAATACTAATGGAACATACCATATTACACCACCTAATGGTAAATATAATATTAAAAAAGGTGAGTCAGTAGAAGTAATGAAATTTACGATGTCTATTGATATTAGAGCTGAAAATTGTCATGTTGGATTTGAACCTACTTTATATCAAAGATTACCTAAGTGTGAAATAATTGATGATAAATATTATGGACCAAATGGTGATGAAATAAATGAAGAAAAATATAAAGAAGAATGTGCTCCAAAGTGTGAAATTAAAGACGGTAAGTATTATGATCCTGAAGGAAAAGAAGTAGATAAAGATACTTATGATGAAAAATGTAATCCTAAATGTGAAATCAAAGATGATAA
>CANQSC010000053.1 GCA_947626445.1 uncultured Bacilli bacterium | reverse complement strand
TTTTTCTAGTTTCATATTTATACATAGCCTCCTACTATATATAAATATTAACATAATACCCCCCCCCCTATGTCAAGAAGTAATGATTATTTTAAACCACATTTTTATATATAATTGCATATACATATACACTTAAGAAAAAAGTAAATTTTTTAAACTAATTTAATCTTTAAATAATTTAACAAGTAAAGGCTTTAATAATTCAATTATAATAAAAGCTAAAATATTTACAAATAATATAAAAACAAATTCTAAAATTGTAATACTTGCCAGTCCAAATAAATTGCCTATTGGGGTGAAGAAAACAACAATTTGAATAAGCATTAAAAATAAAATACTTATATTTAAATACTTATTACTAAAAAGCCCTTTTTTCATAATTTCTCCTTTTAGAGAACGACAATTATATGCAAAAACAAATTCATTAACAATAATACTTAATAAAGCTAATGTTTGAGCTTCCTTAAAACCTAAAGGCAAATAATGATAATATACAAATAAACTTAATCCGGTTTCAATAATTACCGAAGATATTAAAAAAGCTGTAAAAAATTTAGTAAAGATTGGTTTATTTAATCCATTTGGTTTACGTTTCATTACATCTTTAGAAGCCGATTCAAAAGCAAGAGCAATCGATGGAATTGTATCAGCCACTAAATCAATATATAATATATGAATAGCCGAAATTACATTTAAACCAGTAAACATTCCAAACAAAATTATTAATATTTCCGTAAAATTACTAGATAAATTATATAAAATATTACTTATAACATTATCATATATTCTTCTTCCTTCTTTAATTGCCACGACAATTGTATCATAACTATCATCAAGCAATATAATATCGGCAACCTCTTTAGTAACGTCTGTTCCACTTTTACCCATTCCAATACCAACATGCGCAAGTTTAATAGCAGGTGCATCATTTACTCCATCACCACTCATGGCTACAACTTCTAAAGACTCACTTAAACTTTTAATTATTCTTAATTTATGTTCAGGACTAACTCTAGCAAATACTGAATATTTTTTTATCACTTTTTTTAATTCTTCATCACTTAAATTATCTAATGAAGTTGCATTTAAACATTCATTTTCACTTTTACATATTCCTACTTCTTTTGCAATACCATAAGCCGTATCCAAATTATCACCAGTTAACATAATTGGTCTAATAGAAGCATCTAAACAAGTACTTATTGCATTTTTAATATTTTTTCTTACTGGGTCTTTTAAACCAATAAGTCCCACAAAAATTAAATCTTGTTCTTCTTTTAGATAATCTTCTTCGTCTAAATTTTTTTTCTTTATTTCTTTATAGGCAAATCCCAAAACTTTTAAAAATTCTAAAGACATTTCTTTTTCATACTTATGGTAGGTTTCTTTTAATAAAGGTGTAAATTCTAAAACTTGATTATTAATTAAAATCTTTTTACTTCTTTTTAAAATACTTTCAAAACTTCCTTTAACATACATAATATCTTTATCTTTATTATGATATACAAAACTCATTATCTTTCTTTCTGAATCAAAAGGTACTTCAACAATTTTACGATATTTAAAATCTTTAATATTTAAAGAAAGTAAATGATTTTTTAAAGCTACATCTACCGCATCTCCAGTATATTCTTTTTTATTATTAAGTAATGCTGTATTACATAAACTCATTATTTCAATTAATTTTTGATTATCTTTTAAATTAAGGTTAGAAGTTTCTTCATTATTCGTATATATTTTTATAACTTGCATTTTATTTTCTGTTAAAGTTCCTGTTTTATCAGTACATATTATATTTGTAGATCCTAAAGTTTCTATAGCCGCTAGGTTTTTGACTATGGCTTTTTCTTTAGCCATTTGCTTGACCCCAATAGTTAAAGTCGCTGTAATAGCAATAGGTAAAGATTCTGGAACACTAGCTACAATCATTGATACACAAAGCATAATAACCGTAATAAAATCATTATGTTTTACTAAACCATAAATTAAAGCCATAACAACTAAAAAGGCAGCAACAATCGTAATAAATTTACTTACTTTGGCAATTTTAATTTGTAAAGGGGTTAAAACTTCATCTTCTTCATTAAGACTATCAGCAATCTTACCTAACTCAGTATTCATCCCTGTATTAACAACAACAGCTAAAGCTTTTCCTGAAACCAAAACTGTCCCACTATAAAGCATATTTTTTCTTTCACTAATTGTTACTTTATCTTTTATTATTTCATCACTTTTTAAAACTGTATCACTTTCTCCAGTTAAAATTGATTCATTAGTTTTGGCAAAATAACTTTCAATAATTCTAGCATCAGCCGGAATTGAATCCCCACTTTCTAAAAGAATAATATCTCCAACAACTAAATTCTTAGTATTTGATTGATAATATTTATTATCTCTTTTAACTGTTATATAATCATTTTTATATTTACTTAATTTTGAAACAGCATCCATAGCTTTTGATTCTTGTAAATATCCCATAAAACAATTTAAAAGTGAAGTCCCTAATATAACAATCGGTTCTAAAAAATCAGTTTTATTAACTATAGCATTAACTAAAGATAATATTCCTACTACAAATAATAAGATAATCATAATATTTTTAAATTGTTTAAAAAATAATTCTAACTTAGTAACTTGATGTTTTTCTCTTAAAACATTTTTACCATTAGTTTTTAATATTTTTTTAGCATCAACACTTTTTAATCCCTTTAAAGATGTTTTATATTCTTTAAAAATCTGTTCTATTTCTTTTTGATAATCTTCCATTATAAACTAACCTCCCATATTTAGTTCATAACTAACATCTATTAATTCTTTTATTTTTTCTTCAGAAACCGTACCATCTAATAAAATCGATACCCAATGTTCTTTATTCATATGATAAGCTTTAAATAATCCTTTACTTAATCTTAAACTACCAATCAAATCAGGATAATATTTAACATTTAGTATAAAAACTTCTTCATTACTATCTAATCCTAATTTATCTTTGCTTATATTCATAATTAAACCAAACCATTTTCCTTTATCATTTTTAAAGACAGCATATAAAGGATATTTATCCCACAAATAATTGGGTCTAACATGATATTTTTTAAAAGCATAATCGATTACTTTATCTCTATTCATTTTTAAACTCATCTAATAATTGTTTATTATTAAAATAATTTAATTTCATCGCATTTTTAGCTTCATTTAATGTTTCTTTAGCAAGACAATGAGCATACATTGTACCTTCTTTTAATATATCATATACTTCATCAAGATGTTCTTCATAGTATTTTCTTTTTTCTCTAATTGGCTTTAAAAAATCATCTAATATTTGTAACAAGAATTTCTTTATTTTAACATCCCCAATACCACCATGTTCATAAGCTTTTTTTAACTCATCTAAATTTTTAAATTCCGGATAATATTTAGCAAAATCTTCATCATTTACAAAAGCATCTAAATAAGTAAAAACGGTATTACCTTTAACATGACCAGGATCTTCTACTTTAAGATGTAAAGGGTCAGTATACATTCCCATTACTTTCGTTTTTAATTCTTCATAACTATCACTTAAATAAATACAGTTTCCTAAACTTTTACTCATTTTAGCATTGCCATCAATTCCTGGAAGTCTCATACACACTTCATTTTCAGGCAATAATTCTTTAGGCTCGACTAAAACATCACCATAAATTCGATTAAAAGATCTTACAATTTCTCTAGTTTGTTCAATCATTGGTAATTGGTCATCACCAACCGGAACAATGCTTGCTTTAAAAGCGGTAATGTCAGCAGCTTGACTAATCGGATATGTAAAAAAACCAACCGGAATGCTTTCGGCAAATCCTTTAGATTTAATTTCTTGTTTAACCGTTGGATTACGTTCTAATCTTGATACGGTAACTAAATTAGAATAATAAAAAGCAAGTTCTGTTAATTCACTAATTTCAGACTGAATAAAAATATGGACCTTTTTAGGATCTATCCCAATCGATAAATAATCAATAGCTACATTTAAAATATTTTCTCTAATCTTTTGAGGATTATCAGCATTATCAGTTAAAGCTTGAGCATCAGCAATCATGATAAAGAAATCATCATAACCACCTTTTTCTTGTAATTTTAAACGACTAGCTAAAGTTCCAACATAATGGCCAATATGTAATTTACCAGTTGGCCGATCACCAGTTAAAATATTTTTTTTCATAAACATTACCTCCCTACACCACAAGATGATATATCATATAAACCAAATAAATGGAATAACAAATCTAATAATAATGGTAAAAAGACAACTAATACTGCTAAAACAATACGAATAATAGTTCTTATATTAGCTTTTTTCGTATCTCCATTTCCTAAAGCTTTCATATAATCAATAATTGTTAAAACAATAGCTATTACGGGCGCTAAAA
Source organism: uncultured Bacilli bacterium (assembly GCA_947626445.1). Taxonomy (GTDB): domain Bacteria; phylum Bacillota_I; class Bacilli_A; order RF39; family UBA660; genus Ventrenecus. The sequence continues at coordinate 3,492 of CANQSC010000053.1, read as the reverse complement.
ACTGCATAATACCAAAAAAACCATCTAATATTTTTTTAAATTCAGTAGGTTCACCATTTGCTTTAATAAGAATAGTTTGACAAGTAAAACTATCATTACTATCTGGAACTACCATAAATCCTTCAGGATATGGATCATCAGTTCGACCATTATTTGAAACTTCACTATCAGAAACATCACCATCTACATCAACTGTTTGTCCATATTTTAATCTAATTACCCAATATACTTTATGTCCATCAACACTATCGGACTTCAAAAATGATTTCCATAATCCTTTTTCACTTTGGGTTACAGTAGTTGTCTTTCCAGCATCATAATAAACGTTTTTACCATTTTTTTTGCCAATATAAACATTAACATGACCATCATAAAGGGCAATATCGCCTGGTTCAAAATCCATATCATCAGGCTTTATACCTTTATAAGAATAAATATCAGCTATAGCTTTTAATCTTTTTTGAGTTATATCGGAATTTATTGGACGATATACTATTTTTTTATCATCGCCTGCCCAAAATTTATTATTTTTACCAAAAACTCCAAATCTTTGTAAAGCATGAACAACCATTAAAGCACAGTTAGTTACATGCTCTTTAGCTGCCATCGCATCTTTATAATAAGTTTTATTATGCAAATTAGAATAACGCCAATCACCTTCTGCAACCATAATATCTGTCCATTCTTTAAGATTTTGCAGCCATTCTTCTTGAGATCCAATAGTTATTTCTTTTGCATTTATATTTTTTAAAAGCAAAAAACAAAAAACAATAAAAAAAGAAAATAAAACTTTTGTCATTTTGCTCATACTATGACCTCTTTCTATAATTAACATTATACACTAAAACAAAATCAACTACAATTCTTAATTTATTAATAACTTCCTTTCATAATTATGATTATAAGCATTTATATAATATAAATTTTCATACATATTTTTTAATAAAAAATTAAAGTCTTTTTTATCACATTCATCACAACATTTTAAAATATTTTCAATATCATTTATATCTTGTAAAATATTTTGAATGTCTATTGCTTTATTAGTCTGTAACATAGAATTTGCTTTATTAATTATAAAACAATAACTATTTTCATCAACAATTAAAGCCTCATATAATTGATCTATATCAGCTTCACAAGCTTTATTTTCTTCCTCTAAAATCAAAGCATATTTAACATATTTAAGATAATCTTCATATGAAATTTTAATACCATTTTCATTTATTTCTTTTAATATATAATTTAACTCATCATTCATTTTTTTAATTTCTTTATTTGTATATCCTAATTTAGTAGCACTAACTTTTAAATCAATTGTTAAATTAGAACCTTTATATTGTTTTTTAGCTTTTATATCTTTTAAAGTACTTAAATATATTTTTACTCCCTCGATATCTTTTTCACTTAAATTTAGATACTCAAAATATTTAACAATTTTTTCAATATTCAAATTTTCATAAGCTAGCTTAATTATTTTAGCTTCTTTAACTTTATTTAAACGATTTTTTTCTTCACACTGTAACATTTTAAATATTTCATAATAATATTCATCCAATTTTATATCTTCACTATTAATTAAATATTTAACATCCATTATGAATTGTTCAAAAGAAATATTACGTTTTTCATAAATACTACGATACTTCAAAAAATTTACTTTAGAATAAGGTTTACTATCAATAATTTTAAAATTATTAACCAAAATTTTAACTATTAATAATCCACGATTATAGCTTTCATAATTAAAATAATCCATTAAAAAACTAAAATCTTTTATATTAATAATATTTATACTATCCATATTATTATTATTAAAGATATCAATAATTCTAGTAACAAAGTATTTGTTTTGAACACTAACACTTTTATTTGCTAATATATTTTTTAAATTTGTAACAAATTCTTTTTCAATTGTTTTCATACTTCCCCCTAAAAATCAATATTATATTAGCAAAATATTAGTTTAATTGCAATTATTTTATCTAAAAAAAGGCATGATTTTATAAATTGGTTCTTCAGCAATTATCATATTTTTAGCAATCAAACATCACTTTTTCATCGCATTAATTAGAAACTCAATATCTTCTTCATACTTAAAAAAACTAATTTTTAAATTTTTCCTATCAAATTTTTCTTCTCTTTAAAACCGTGTCATCTCTGATTATAAATTCTTTATAATTTAAAATATCTCCTTTAAATTTGCTATTTATAACCTAAGGTAAAAAACATTCAAAAAGTTAGAACAAGCCGGAAACCGTTGCCGTTACTCGTAGTGCCGCTTGCGTAACCGAAAAGGAACATGCCAGCACCAGTGCCATAGTTATATCCGCCACCACGAATGACCCACGGACTGCCCAAACTGATAAACCAAGCTTCATCGTTATACCAACTGCCAACTTGCCTTGATTGAGTTAAATATTTCATTATTTGGAATGGTCCCATTTCTTTTGTGGCATCTCCTAAAATGCCTTTATTAAATGCTGTATTACTTATACTATAATCGTATTTATCATAATATCTTTCATCAGTAGGTAAGTCTATTCCTTCAGTTACTTCTGAAATACTATGATTTACTTCTACTTCATTATTAGTACAAGATGGACATGTTAACTTTCCTTTAAATCCAGAGTTATATACATTATGACGGCCTGATGCTAATTTACCTGTTTTTCCATCTTCTGTTGAATTATCATCCATTCCACTCATCACAAATTCCCAGGCTCCTCCACTCATATCATAGATTCCACTATAATTTCCTGTTGTACTGGCTACTACACTTGCTTTATTAAAATAATTTGTATTATATGTTCCATCTTCTCCTGCTTTAGATACTCCTCCATATTCGTTACATGCTTCTGGAGTATTACTACAAAGTACATTCGTAGCTGTATATCCTGTGGTTGGTTCGTGGACTGCTGCATAGCCTGTTAAATAATTTGAATTATTATTGATTCTTACACTTGTATGGCTTCCATATTTACTATGTTGTAAATAGGCTACTGCTCCCCATTCCATATTCTTCATCATATGACTATTTAATTCTTGTTCATAATGCCTTCCTACTGTATAGGCTTTGGCTAATTGGATTCCTCGCCATGAATAGACATTTGGTTTAATAATCACTTTGTTTGCTGCTTCGATTGATGTTGCTTCATCTTTTGGATTTACCTCTGCAGCTCCTGTACTTCCTGCTCCATCATAGCCTGTTTCAAATTTACCGACCCATATACCATTTGTATCAAATGATGTAAAGGCTGGATGGGTTAGCCATTGTCCCACATTTGTTCCCGTTTGAGGTTCAGCATCTTTTGTTTCAAATTTAATATCAATTATTTTTTCTTTAGTTGTTTTAGTTGTTAAACCATTATAGTTTCCTTCATCAAATATTTGATATCTATATCTTGGTATCCATACAAAATAACTTTCTATATCATTTTCTTCTATTGGTTGATTCTCTCCTGGGTCTACTTTCCCATCTCTTAATATTAC